>NZ_NCVN01000003.1:0-54638 GCF_002096925.1 Streptococcus mitis
CGTCAATAAACAGACAATCTAAGGTCACTAACTCTTCCATTTTTAAATGAAGATTGAGGTCCATGAAAAGATTACGTATGAGTTCTTCCATCCCTTCAGCGACTCGAAAACGATTGATGGTGCGATAGCTGACAACCAACGGTCCTGTTAGGTATTGCATAGCGAGATTTTCAATCATCATTTTTTCGATTTTTCGTCCAGAGAAAATCCCTTGTGAATAGGCAAATAGAAGAGTAGCTATAAGCATTTTAGGGTGATAAGACGGACGAGCAAAGGCATGATAGAAGGCATGGAAGTGACAATCTTCCAAGGTATTCACCACTTTTTCAATAGTAAAGACGAGATGATCCTGTGGAAAGAAAGAACTGATTTCTAGTGGTAAAGTTGTTTGATTTGTGTTATAGTGAATATGCATGGGATAGCCTTTCTAAATGGTTTATTGTGCAATTCTATTTTACCAAGACTATCGCAACCATGCAAAAAAGCAACGGCAAATCCGTTGCTTTTTTTGGAAATAAGGGACTATTGTCCCAGGCTCCTTTTTTCTTATAGTCTATTTCCGACATTAATACGGTTAATGGCACGTTGCAGTGCAATCTTCGCACGACGTTCTTGGTCAATCAAGTGTTTGTCTTGTGCTTCTTCAATTTCACGCTCTGCTCGAAGTTTGGCACGTTCTGCACGACTAACATCGATATCACGAGCACGTTCTGCAGAATCAGCAACGATTGTGATGATATCATTGGCAATTTCAATAACGCCTCCGTTTACTGCAATCCAGTTCACGTGATCTTCATCATCAATACGTTTCACCTTTACTTCATCAACTGCTAAAACCGCAATCATATTTTCATGTCGTGGCAAGATCCCCATCTCACCATCCAGAGTTCGAACCGATACATAGCTGGCATGGTGATCATAGACGAGACCATCTGGTGTCACGATCTGGACAGTTAACTGAGCCATAGATCACCTCTTAAAATCCCATTTTTTCAGCTTTTGCAATCACATCTTCGATAGAACCTACACCACGGAAGGCATCTTCTGGTAACTGGTCATGTTTACCATCAAGGATTTCCTTAAAGCCACGAACAGTTTCAGCAACTGGAACATAAGAACCTGGCTGACCAGTAAATTGTTCCGCAACGTTGAAGTTTTGTGACAAGAAGAACTGGATACGACGGGCACGAGCAACCAAGGTCTTTTCTTCATCAGAAAGCTCATCCATACCAAGGATGGCAATGATATCTTGCAACTCATGGTAACGTTGAAGGACACGTTTTACTTCAGCAGCAACTGCATAGTGCTCTTCTCCAACGATTTCAGGTGCCAAGGCACGTGAGCTTGAAGCAAGTGGGTCAACGGCTGGGTAGATACCCAATTGTACCAACTTACGTTCCAAGTTAGTTGTTGAGTCTAAGTGAGCGAAGGCTGTTGCTGGTGCTGGATCAGTATAGTCATCCGCTGGCACATAGATAGCCTGGATAGAGGTTACAGACCCCTTCTTAGTTGATGTGATACGCTCTTGCAATTGACCCATTTCCGTAGCAAGTGTTGGTTGGTAACCAACGGCTGATGGCATACGACCCAAAAGGGCAGATACTTCTGAACCAGCCTGAGTGAAACGGAAGATATTATCGATAAAGAGAAGCACGTCTTGTCCTTCTACATCACGGAAGTATTCAGCGATTGTCAAACCAGTAAGGGCAACACGCATACGTGCTCCTGGTGGCTCATTCATCTGACCAAATACCATGGCTGTTTTCTCGATAACGCCTGATTCTTTCATTTCCCAGTAAAGGTCATTCCCCTCACGAGTACGTTCCCCAACACCAGTAAATACTGAGATACCACCGTGTTCTTGGGCAATGTTGTGAATCAATTCTTGAATCAAGACGGTTTTACCAACTCCGGCACCACCGAAAAGTCCAACCTTACCACCTTTAAGATAAGGGGCAAGAAGGTCGATAACCTTAATCCCTGTTTCAAGGATTTCGGAAGAGGTAGACAACTCATCAAAAGTTGGAGCTTTTTTATGAATTGGCTGACGCTCTGCATCTTCTGTAAAAGGAGCTTCCAAGTCAATGGTATCTCCCAAAACATTGAAGACACGTCCCAAAGTTTCTTTACCTACTGGTACAGAGATTGGACGACCTGTGTCCAATACTTCCATTCCACGAGTCAAGCCATCTGTTGATTCCATGGCGATAGTACGGATCATACCATCTCCCAACTCCAAGGCTACTTCAAGGACGATTTTTGTTTTTCCTTCGTCATTTTTGTAGACGACAAGTGCATTGTTAATCTCAGGAAGTTTTTCCCCTGCTGCAAACAAGACGTCTACAACGGGACCGATAACCTGAGCAATTTTACCTGAACTCATCTCCTTCTCCTATTCTATATAAGATACTGTCGGTCCTAGCTTAACTAGGTCCTAAGTTCATTTTCATACGAGCTGGACTAGAGCCTATTCTAAGGCACTAGCTCCTGCTACGATTTCTGTAATTTCTTGTGTAATCGCCGCCTGTCTGGCACGGTTATACTGAATTGTCAAATCATTAATGACTTTCTTAGCATTATCTGTCGCTGTTTGCATGGCTGTCATACCTGCAGCATTTTCAGCTGTCTTAGCATCGATAATAGCCCCGTAAATCATACTTTCTGCAAACTGAGGCAACAACTGCTCCAAAATTTCTTCTCGGCTAGTTTCCAATTCAAAGGTCAAACTGTAACTGTCATCTGCTTCATTTGGATCCAAGTCAACAATCGGAAGCATTTGTTCCACACGCATTTGACTGGTTAGCGTATTGACATGGTGGTTATAGCAGACATAGAGTTCATCAAAAAGTTCATTTTGGTACATTTCAACAGTTTTTGAAATAATCTTACGGACTTCATCAAAGCTAGGTTGGTCTGCCAAGCCACGTAATTCATAAAGTGGTTGAATACCACGAGCTTTAAAGAAATCAGCTCCCATTCCACCAATACAGATGATTTCAAAACCTTTACCGTCTGGATGGTATTCCTCCTTCAACTCCATAACGGCTTTCAGAATAGAGGAATTATAACCTCCAACCAAACCTCGGTCTGAAGTAATGACGATATAGCCTGTCTTCTTAACTGGACGGCTAATCAACATCGGATTGGTTGAACTACCGGCTCCATTACCATGAAGAATATCCGTCAAAAGTTTACGAACTTTCTGAGCATAAACTTGGAAGTTGCGAGCAGCTTCTTCAGAACGACCTAGCTTAGCAGCTGATACCATCTGCATGGCATTAGTGATTTGACTCGTATTTTTTGTTGAGGCGATTTTTGTTTTAATATCATTTAGAGATACTGCCATCTGACACCTCTATTCTTATTGGAAGCTGGTTTGATTGAGAAACTCTGTAATCGCAGCATCCAAGACTGCTTCTTCTGGCAAGTCTTTTGTATCACGAATGGTTTCCAAAATCTCTGGATGTTGAGCATCAAAGAAGGCATGGAACTCTTCCTCGAAACGAACAATATCATCTACTGGAACAGTATCCAAGAAACCATGTGTCAAAGCATAGAGAATGGTTACTTGTTTCTCAACAGGTAATGGTTTGTGAACAGGTTGTTTCAAGACTTCAACTGTACGACGTCCACGGTTCAACTTAGCCTGTGTTGCTGCGTCCAAATCAGAACCAAACTTAGTGAAGGCTTCCAACTCACGGTATGAAGCAAGGTCAATACGAAGTGTACCAGCAACCTTTTTCATGGCTTTAATTTGTGCAGAACCACCTACACGAGATACAGATGAACCCGCGTCAATGGCTGGACGAATACCTGCATTGAAGAGACCATCACCAAGGAAGATTTGTCCATCAGTGATTGAAATCACGTTGGTTGCAATATAGGCAGAGATATCTCCTGCTTGTGTCTCGATAAACGGTAGGGCTGTAATAGATCCACCGCCAAGTTCATCAGAAACTTTAGCTGAGCGCTCAAGCAAACGGCTGTGAAGGTAGAAAACATCCCCTGGGAATGCTTCACGACCTGGTGGACGACGAAGCAAGAGAGACAGTTCACGATAAGCTACCGCTTGTTTTGAAAGATCATCATAAACAATCAAAACATGCTTCCCTTGGTACATAAATTCTTCCGCCATGGCAACCCCAGCATAAGGAGCTAGGAAAAGCAATGGAGATGGTTGTGAAGCAGAGGCTGTCACAACGATTGTGTAGTCCAAGGCACCGTACTGACGTAGTGTTTCTACTTGCGTACGAACTGTTGACTCTTTTTGTCCAATCGCTACGTAGATACAGATCATATCTTGACCTTTTTGGTTCAAGATTGTATCAATCGCAATAGTTGTTTTCCCTGTCTGACGGTCACCGATAATCAACTCACGTTGACCACGACCAATCGGTACAAGGGCGTCGATAGCTTTCAAACCAGTTTGCAAGGGTTCTGATACAGACTTACGTTGCATAACACCAGGAGCTGGCGCTTCTACTGGACGAGTTTTGTCAGTGTGGATTTCTCCAAGACCGTCAACTGGACGACCAAGCGGATCCACAACACGACCAATCAGACTTTCACCTACTGGGACTTCCATGATTTTACCTGTACGGCGGATTGTATCGCCTTCACGGATATCTGTAAAGTCACCCAGGATGATAATACCAACATCTGTTGACTCCAAGTTTTGAGCCATACCATAAGAGCCGTTTTCAAAAATCAACAACTCTCCACTCATGGCATTTTCAAGGCCGTGAGCACGCGCGATACCATCCCCGATATAGGTTACAACACCTGTTTCAGTCACATCAAAATTGGGTTTGAAATTTTCAATTTGTTGCTTAATTAAAGCGCTGATTTCTTGTGCGTTAATTGCCAAAAGAACACCACTTTCTATTTCAAATTTTCTTTAACAACTTTAAGTTGTTGTTTAATACTCACATCAATTGTCTTGTGATTGGCAAAAATGACAAAACCACCAATAAGACTTTCATCGATTTGTTCTTTTACACTCCTTACTTTAAGAGACATTTTTTTCTCAATCAAAGGGAGCAAGCGACTCTTCTGTTCATCAGTTAAAGGATGAGCTGACGTAATCGTCACTTCAAATCGATTTGTTTCTTTTTCAAGTCGGTTCAAGCAATCTACAAGAATATCATAAAAAAGATTTGCTCTGTGATTGTAGATAAGAACCTGGATAAAGTTTTGCAATAAAGATGACACTGAATCTTGGAAGAACGTAATCGTTTTTTCCTTGTCAGACTCGTCTACTGCCACTTTTTTTAAAAAAGAAGGTAAGCCTGTTTCTTCAGCAACTTGCTTGATTTGAGCTAAGTCTGAAAAGATACGGTCTTCTTCTCCTTTTTCTAAAACCAATTGGACAAAAGGCATGCTGTATTTTTCAATTACCTTTACTGTTTTCTTGTCCATTAAGCTTCTCCTAACTGATCGATATACTGATCAATGAGTTCTTTATGGGCATGACCGTCAAGGTTTTGTGAGATGATTTTACCAGCCAAGCTGATTGTCAAATCTGCTACCTCACCCTTAACACTTTGTAAAGCTTCAGCTTTATTTTGAGCAATTTCTTGGTTCGCTTTTTCTTTCAAGCGTCCTGCTTCTAGCTTAGCATCTGCTAAAATACTAGCTTTGCTTTTCTCAGCTGTTTCTTTCGCATTCTCAATGATTGTCTTAGCTTCTTTACGGCTACCAGCCAATTCATCTTCGCGTTTTTGAGCCAATACTTCTGCTTTTTGACGTGCTTGTTCAGCTCCGTCAATATCTGCTGCAATTTTTTCTGCTCTTTGTTCGAAAATGCTAGTCAAATTTGACCAAGCGTATTTCTTAACCAAGACTAGCAAGAGAATAAAGGAACCAGCGATTAGTATAAAATCACCAAGTAATTCACCTACTGTTACATTCATAAACTACTCCTTTCTATTCTTCATCATTAATTTTATTTCCTAGGTACATTGAAGATAATAATGTAAATACATATGCTTGTACACAAGAAATAAAAACAGAAAATGCAGTCCAGATTAGATTTGTTCCAAAAGCAATAGGATACCAATAGAAGGCCTGATGAGAAAGTAGGACTAACATACTTGCCATCACTTCTCCTGCAAAGATATTACCAAATACCCGCAATGCAAGTGAAAGGAGATTGGTAACTTCTTCCAAAAGATTCATTGGTGTCATAAAACCTGGTGTTACAAATGCTTTTAAATACTTTTTGATTCCACGACGACGAATTCCCTCTACGTGGGTCATTAAGATAATTGTAAAAGACAAGACCAAGTCAAATGACAAATTTGCTGTTGGTGAGGTCCAAAGATTTACACCATCTGTAGTCTGAATTCTAGCCATTAAGCCAATGTTATTTGCAATGGCCATAAATAGGAATAAACAGAAATAAAAGAGAGAATAATCCTTTATCATTGGACCAAGGTTTGATTTTGTAAATCCAACAACAAAATCAAATAAATACTCTAATACATTTTGTTTTCCTGTGGGTCTCAAAGTCATATTTCGAGTTGCCCAATAAATAAAGCCAAAAATAAGTGCTACAGTCAACAAAGTCAAAACTACTATGGTTAAATTAAAGGTAACAGGACCAATATTGATGGTTGGATTAATACTTTCTTCCATCTAAAATCCTCCCTTTTTCAATTTATACTTCTTTTATTTGATGATAAATGAAAAGACAAGAGTAACGAAGAAAGTACCTTCAATAAAGGCAACCCCTAGGATCATCAAACTACGTAGTTCTGAGATGATATCTGGTTGGCGAGCAACTGATTTCAACAAACCGTTCATCAACATACCTTCACCAAGAGATACACCCATACAGGCAAGACATAGACCGAAAAATGTTAAATTCATGACGAATTCTCCTTTTAATTAAAATTTACTTACTTAGTTTAGTCCTAAAAATTGGATTTGTCAACTTTTTACTTACGTTGAAAGCGTTTAATGAAAATTATTTACAATTTTACTATTTTTAAGTCTATTATATAGAAAACTTTGGAAAAAACTTGTAACAAATCCCTCCATTATCTAGGTCTTTCTGAAAAATAATGAAAAATCCGAGATGAAATCTCGGATGGAAATTAATATATTTTCTTTAACCTAATGCTCTTTAGTAAGTAGGATTAAAGGGAAAGCAACTAGAAAGCTTTCGTCTCCTGCACGCTTATTAAGCACGAACTGTGACGCTGGTGCCATCTTCCTTATAAAGATTGATAAGTCCTTCTTTGAGAGCTCGAACCATATCTCCTGCTTGAACAGGTTGTGGGACTTTGATTGTCAAGAGTTCCATTGGATTTGGAGCGCGGTCGATTTTATTGCCTTTGGCATCATGCAAATCTTCAATATAAGTTTCAAAATGACGGAAACCTGGGCCATAAAACTCAACTTGATCACCTTCGTTAATGACGTTCCGTTGGCGAATAGTCGCTGTTTGTGTCGCATCATCATAAGAAACGACTTCAGCAACAAACTTATACTCAGGAATTTTACGACGAGCACCAAATAACTGCTCATTTTCAGATGGTGTACCATAGTAGAAACCTGTTGCTAATTCACGTTGGGCAACCTTCCACATCTCATCAATCAAGTCTTGCTTGATAGCTTCAAATTTTTCTGGACTTTCTAGATAAGCATCAACAGCCGCCTTGTAGCAGTTGGTTACTGTTGATACGTAGTGAATAGACTTCATACGTCCTTCGATTTTTAGACTGTCCACACCATTTTCAATCATATCTGGGATATGGTCAATCATAGACATATCAACGGCTGACATTGAAAATTCTTCTGGAATCTCACCTTTCAAGCTCTTGCGTTCTTGACCAAATGGCATATCGTAAAGGTCATACTTCCAACGGCAAGATTGAGAGCAACCACCTCGGTTGGCATCACGCATACTCATGTGATTAGAAAGTGTACAACGACCAGAGTAAGAGATACACATAGCTCCGTGGACAAAGGCTTCAATCTCAACATCTGTACGTTTGCGAATTTCAGCTAATTCTTCCATTGAAACCTCACGCGCCAAAACAACACGAGTTAAGCCCAGTTCCTTCCAAAACTCAAGAGTTTCATAGTTAGTCGCACTGGCTTGAGTTGAAAGGTGAATTTCAAGGCCTGGTGCTTCAGTCGCTGCAATCATAATCAAGGCTGGGTCAGACACGATAACTGCCGCGATTCCGATATCACGTAGTTTACGGAACCACTCACCAGCACCAGCTTCATTTCCTTCGTGCATAACCATGTTGGCAGCTACATAGACCTTAGCTCCATACTTAGCCGCAAACTGGACACCTTCTTCCATCTGTTCAAAGGTAAAGTTTCCGGCACGGCTACGAAGACCATAGGCCTGACCACCGATAAAGACAGCATCTGCTCCATACTGAACAGCTACCTTTAGCTTCTCTAAAGTCCCTGCAGGTGATAAAACCTCAGGACGTTTTAATGTTTTTGTCATGTTTTCTCCTATTTGCAATATAAAAGTTTGACGTTTTTCCTTTTCATTTTATAGTAAATAAGCGATAAAATCAAGCCTAGACAGATTGTTTTGACAATTCTAATCTTTTAAGAAAGCAAAAAAACTAGCCTTTCTAGACTAGTTATTCTCAAGATAAAATTCAAAACGTTCGCCTACATACTGACTTTTTACGTATTCAAATGCAGTACCATCTTCTAGGTAGGAAACCTGAGTTAAACCAAGAATAGCATGTCCTTTTTCAACTTCCAAATAGTGGGCAATCTTTTCTTTAGCAAGACGAGCATAGATTGTCTGCTGTGATTTGCCTATACGGTAGCCGTGTTTTTGCAAGGTTTGGAAGAAATGACTGGTGATTTCTTCTTTTTTAAAGTCCTTAATGAATTTTTCAGGAATAGAAGCAACTTCATAAACCAGAGGAACTTGGTCGGCATAGCGAACACGTTCCATTCGGATAATATTCTCCGTTGGAGAAATTCCTAACTTGGCAACTTCCTGCTCATTGGGAATAGTTTTTCTGTAGGAAATGAGCTGGCTAGAGGGAACTTTACCTTGGGACTTAACAATTTCAGTAAAACTGGTTGTCCCTCGCATCTTTTCTTGTACTCGAGTACTGGAAACAAAGGTGCCGCTTCCTACACGACGCTCTAAAACGCCTTCTTCGACTAATAGAGATACAGCTTGGCGAAGGGTCATGCGACTGACTGCAAACTGCTCTGCTAAATCTCGTTCACTGGGAAGCCTCTCGCCAATGGCCCAACGATGTTCGTCAATATCCTTTTTAATCTGATCATGGATTTTCATATAAGCGGGTAGCATATTTTTCACTTCATTTCTATCTTTTCTCTATTGTACCCCAATAAACTAGAAAAAGTCAAACTTCGCCTTGTTTAGTTGGTAATTCGCCCTTATTTGTGATAGAATATTGAAAAAAGATATTTCTTTTGGGAAAGGAAAAAGATGAGCAACATTTCAACTGATTTGCAAGATGTAGAAAAAATCATCGTATTGGACTATGGTAGCCAATACAACCAGCTGATTTCACGCCGTATCCGTGAGATTGGTGTTTTTTCAGAACTGAAAAGCCATAAAATTTCAGCTGCTGAAGTTCGTGAAATCAACCCTGTAGGAATTATCCTTTCAGGTGGTCCAAATTCTGTATACGAAGATGGTTCATTCGATATTGACCCAGAAATCTTCGAACTCGGAATACCTATTTTGGGAATCTGTTACGGTATGCAGTTGTTGACCCATAAACTTGGAGGAAAAGTTGTTCCTGCAGGCGATGCTGGAAATCGTGAATACGGTCAATCAACTCTTACTCACACCCCATCAGCTCTTTTTGAATCAACACCAGACGAACAGACTGTTTTGATGAGCCATGGTGATGCGGTTACTGAGATTCCTGCTGACTTTGTTCGTACAGGTACATCAGCTGACTGCCCATACGCAGCCATCGAAAACTCAGATAAACACATTTACGGTATCCAATTCCACCCAGAAGTTCGTCATTCTGTGTACGGAAATGATATCCTTCGTAACTTTGCTCTTAACATCTGTAAAGCTAAAGGCGACTGGTCAATGGATAACTTCATTGATATGCAGATCCAAAAAATTCGTGAAACCGTCGGTGATAAACGTGTCCTTCTCGGTCTATCAGGTGGTGTTGACTCTTCAGTTGTTGGAGTTCTTCTCCAAAAGGCTATTGGCAATCAATTGATCTGTATCTTCGTAGACCACGGTCTTCTTCGTAAAGGAGAAGCGGACCAAGTTATGGAAATGCTTGGTGGTAAGTTTGGGTTGAATATCGTCAAAGCAGACGCTGCTAAACGTTTCCTTGATAAACTTGCAGGAGTTTCTGACCCTGAACAAAAACGTAAAATCATCGGTAACGAGTTTGTTTATGTCTTTGATGACGAAGCAAGCAAGCTCAAAGATGTGAAATTCCTTGCTCAAGGTACCTTATATACAGACGTTATCGAGTCTGGTACAGATACAGCTCAAACTATCAAGTCACACCACAACGTGGGTGGTCTTCCAGAAGACATGCAGTTTGAATTGATTGAACCACTCAACACTCTCTATAAAGACGAAGTTCGTGCCCTTGGTACAGAGCTTGGTATGCCAGACCATATCGTATGGCGCCAACCATTCCCAGGACCAGGACTTGCTATCCGTGTCATGGGAGAAATTACTGAAGAAAAACTTGAAACCGTTCGTGAGTCAGACGCTATTCTTCGTGAGGAAATTGCTAAAGCTGGCCTTGACCGCGATATCTGGCAATACTTCACAGTTAACACAGGTGTTCGTTCAGTCGGTGTTATGGGTGACGGTCGTACATATGACTACACGATTGCAATCCGTGCTATCACCTCTATCGATGGTATGACTGCTGATTTTGCAAAGATTCCATGGGAAGTACTTCAAAAAATCTCAGTGCGTATCGTAAATGAAGTGGATCATGTTAACCGCATCGTCTATGATATTACAAGTAAACCACCTGCAACCGTTGAGTGGGAGTAGAGTTAATAAGTTTAAAAGGCCTTAGAAATATTGATTTCTAAAGCTTTTTATTTTGCATTAACAATATTTTAACAACAAAAACTATTTTTCAGTATTTAAACCTAATATCTTTTTAACCTTTTTGGTACTTTCTATATACATACCTTTCTTAGACTCTCTAACAATTCTAGAATAATCTCCATTATCCTCGCGCAATTCATAAACACGGTAAAAATCATTATTATATTCAAACTCACTAATCAAATCTATTTCTTTATTTATTATTTCCTTACTACCTAAATTTTCTGAATACTTCCTGAGCTCTATTAACCAATTAAACACCTATTAATCAATTTTTAAATGTATCTTACCCTTCACTACATCCGGTATATATTTTGAAGTAATCTCATATTCAATCGTTTGAGGAACATTCTCAAACATTAGTATCGATGGAAATGCCATTGAGGAGTTATGTTTCAAATACTCAATGCCAAATCTTAAAATATCAAATTCTGAATTTGTAAAATTTTTATATATAAATATGTGTTCTAAAAAGTTTTTATAGTTGTATTTTTGATCTTCATAACCAGGTCTTGTAGTATATGCGATAAGCGGATTAATATTAATTCTTTCTATATTTGATGGGATTATTTGAAAATAAGCGTAAGCATCAACTGAGTCACTTTCTTTAATTTTAAATAGAAATTCATCTAATTCAATTCCCTGTATCTCCTCAATTATGTTCTCTTCTGGATAAAGTAAGTTATTATGTTTTAGCAGACAACCTTTTGGTACCATCAGTTTTATATCGATATCTTCATCATATGTTTTACCTAAGTTAGAAACGATTAATTCGACAAATTTAATGTTATCTATGTATGTGAAATATTCAATATACTCTTTGTAAGATATTATTTCCCAATATAATTTGTTTAATTTAGAAAAGCGTTTCTTTTCCTTGTCAGACCCTATATACGAAGGACTACTGTTACCGAAAGGAATTTTCACCTGAAATTTATCTTTCCTTAAATTTCCTAAGTACCAAAAATTTTCATGTAGTTTGATTTGGTTTTCTTTAACGAAATCATTTATAGTATCTTTGAATTCATCACTAATAACCACAGAATCAGCCATTTTATAAAGAAAATCAACATTCGCATCTTCTTTTGAAGGCATGATCAACTTTTTAGTTTTATCTTCTAATATACCTGATTCTTCAGAAATTACGGTACTGTTTAGTTCATCTATATATTCATTAATCCTACTTTGCTTTTCATTGATAAATTTTGACTCCAGTAAACTAAATTGTTTAGGTAAAACATTTTCGTCAGATAATGTATTTTTATCCCTTATTGTCACAAACGGTTTTATATTTTCGTTTTGATAAGTTTCTTTTTCTGTAATTAATTTTAAAAAATAAAGTGATAGATGATTTGTAAAAAGCCTTTGAAAATCACTCTCGTCATTAACTATAAAAAATATCCCTCTATCTTTATATCTTTCTTTAAATTCTTGCACTTTTTCATATTGCTTAATGTCTATATTAGACGGAATTATCGGAGCTTCTAAAAAGTACATAAAAACTTGTTTATCAGCTGATAGCATCTCCTCAATTTCTTCTTCCGTTCCTGATCCATAATTATCTGTTGCTGTACCAAATCTTGTCCAAAATATAGCAACAGCTGCATCACATTCCCTAACAATTTGCTTATTCAATAATTCCTGTGGTTTATCACCTGATTCAGGAAAACTATCCGTTGACCAATGCTTGATTGATACTTGTATATTATTCAAACTACCATACAGTTTATTAAAATTATCAACAGCTTCCTTAATTAATTGAAGATAGCCAGTAATCGTATAGTGAGATTTATCTTTGGATAAAAAATAGTGTAGGCTGAAGAGAATTCTTTAAAACTAGCTTGCTACAATTATTCTTTGTCAGATTTAAATGAAGTAACAATAGAAAATAAGAACGGAAATAGATTTTCCTCTAAGATAATACCGCTGGAGCATGAACTTCAGTGGTATTATTTTTTATGATTTCAATATTAGGAAAATTTCTCAACCTCTACTCCTCTTTTTAAATCCCTGAACCCCTGCTATAATATAGTAAGTATAGCTCCAATAACCTGACTATAAAAGTCAGCAATAAAGATTTCTTACATCATCCGTAAGTGTTATTCTACTCTGATTCATATTATAATGAAAGTAACAAATGAAAGTAACAAAAGATGGAGGTGTTCCACATGGACACAATTTTACGAGTAGAATCATTAAAAAAGCATTATGGAAAAGAACCGAATATCACCAAGGCCTTGAACGGCATATCTTTTCAAGTTGTAAAAGGTGAGTTCTTAGGGATTATGGGGAGCAGTGGATCTGGGAAAACAACACTTCTTAACTGTCTCGCCACTATCATCAAGCCAACTGACGGTTCCATTCAAATGCAAGAAAAGGATTTAGGTCAGTTAAAAGGTAGTCAGTTAGCTGATTATCGTGGTAAGGAAATTGGCTACCTCTTTCAGAATTTTGAGCTTCTGGACAATCTGACAGCCAAAGAAAATATTTTACTTCCCTTGTCTTTGCACAAGGTCGATGCCAACGAAAGCAAGGTTCGATTAGAATTGCTTTCCCAATATCTGGATATTTCTGAACTTCTAGATAAGTTCCCATCTCAATTATCGGGTGGTCAACGTCAAAGGGTAGCTGCTGCGCGTGCTTTGATTTTAGACCCTAAGATTGTATTTGCGGATGAGCCCACAGGGGCTTTGGATTCAAAAAACGCAACCATTTTGATGCAAAAATTATCCGAAATGAATCAAGTGGAAGAAACCACCATTCTCATGGTGACCCACGACTCGGTCGCTGCTAGCTTTTGCAACCGCATCTTGTTTATCCAAGACGGAAAACTATTCCATGAAATCCGACGTGATTATCCAAGAGAAAGTCAAGAAGATTTTTACCACAGAATACTAAAGGTCATGGCTGCACTAGCTGGAGGTGATGGCAATGTTTTCTAAATTAGTCTCAAGAAATAGTAAGAGCGATCGAAAGAATAACGGCTTGTATTTCAGTTCTATGGTTCTTTCTATTATCTCCTTTTACATCATCCTTTCTTTGTCTCATCAAGATGTGATGCACTTTCTAAAACAAATAGAAAGTGACGCTGTAAATAAACTCTTTAGCATGATTCCCATTCTTTATGTAGCAACGCTCTTTATTCTCTTTTTTCTAGTCTACTTCGCAAGCAGTATGCAGATGGAAAGGAGAAAACATGAATTTGGTGTCTATCTCACACTGGGAATGCGAAGAAGCAAACTGTTCTTGCTACTTCTGCTCGAGGATTTGAGAAACAGTGTCCTTGCCCTTGGAATAGGCCTTCCTATTTCCATCTTAATTTCAGAATTGATTAGCCTAATAACCGCTAAAATTGTGGGACTAGGGATTATTGAACATCAATTTTCTCTATCTACCACAGCTCTACTCTATACAGTCATCGGCTTCCTAGCCGTAAAATTAGCTGTTTTTGTCCTTTTAAGTGCAAAGACGGCCAATATGGAAATCGGAAACCTGCTCGCCTATTCTCCTTCTGGGATGAAGAAACTACTCCCCAAGGGGGTGTACCTCCTTGCTTCTGTCCTCGGAATTTTGCTTCTAGGAACAGCCTATTACATGGGTATGAGTGGACGAGCTTGGGAAAATGTCATAACAATGGGCATCACCGTTCTCTTAGGAACTCTGGGAACTATCCTACTCTTCTTTGGTATGCGTTTATTTATAGACTTTTTGGTCAAGCTTGGAAACAATCGAAAACTTCATGCCTATAATTTTAGACAGATTCAGGAATTAGTTATCCAACGCTCAACTATACTGGCTGTCTGCTCCCTCTTAATCTTCTCTGCCTTGTGCCTCTTTGGAGCAGGTGTGGCCATTGCAAGCGGCAATTCAGATAATCAAACCCACGTGTTGGATTATACATTTAGAGATAGCAAGCAGGAAACAGATGAACATCCTGATGTAAATGCAGTTAAAAAAGAGCTTGAAGCTGCCGGACTAGTATCACAGTTTTCAAAGATTCTGCAAATTAAAGTAGGCAAAACTAAAGAACACGAGTCCGTGTCCTTCGAAGAGGTCATCAAGGAGTTGAAAAATCAAAAAGACAACAAGAACAAGGAAACTTTGCTCCATAAATTTAAACAGTCTACTAATTCCCACCTCATACCAGTTTCCGAATACAATGAACTTAGAAAGGTTGCCAATCTTCCTCCTCTAGAACTAACTAGTAAGGAAGCATATTTGTATATGGGGAAAGATTTTCTGCCAGATGAAAGTCTCATCAACTCTGTCCTAAAGACAAAGCCTCAAATCAAAGTCATGGGAAATGATGTAAAATTGATTGGCGAGGTGGAGTCTTTGCCAATCGTAACGGATCGTGAGATAACCCTCTCTGTCGCTCTCATAGTTCCAGATGAGATTTTTATGAGCTATACAGACGGTCGCTATTCGAACTATGTTAGCGGTATCTTGGCCCCTGAGCTAGTCAAGGAAAAAGGCTTGATGAGAGCTATCTCAGATACCAATGAAAAGCTAAATCAAACCTCTCTTGGCTATGAAAGCTATATACAAAATATGGGAAGACAATTGTTTTACATTATCTCTGCCAGCTATGTCACCATCTATCTGTCTATCATCTTCCTTGTTGTCGCAAATACAATTATCGGCGTTCAGTTTTTGATGGGACAAAGACGATCCTATAGACGATACCAGACCTTAATCCATCTTGGTGCCAACTACGAAACTCTTTGTAAATCGTCAGAAAAGCAAGTCAACTGGTATTTCGGTCTACCAATAGCCCTTGCACTTATCAGTAGTAGCTTCGGAGTGAGCTCCCTCCTCACAGGAATAGTACCAGCCAGTGCAAGAATGGTCATGGGGCAAAAATTTATCACAGCCATGCTGATAGTACTGCTCTTAGCTGGCTTCGAAGTCATCTATATCCGAATTGTAAAGAAAAATAGTAACAAGTACTTGTTGTCCTTAATGGAACCCAAAAGAGACGAATAAGGTAG
Source organism: Streptococcus mitis (assembly GCF_002096925.1). Lineage (GTDB taxonomy): Bacteria > Bacillota > Bacilli > Lactobacillales > Streptococcaceae > Streptococcus > Streptococcus mitis_AF. Next base: position 16,063 of record NZ_NCVN01000003.1, read on the forward strand.
AATAAATTAGAAAAAGGAGGAACCGATATGAAGCATATTCTGGTAATTGAAGATGAAGCCTTGATTCGAGATGAAATTGTCATCTTGTTAGAGAAAGCGAGTTATCAAGTTGATAAGTTGACTAACTTCAAAGATACAAGCCAGCAAGTGCTGCAATACGATACAGATCTAATCATACTGGATTTGAATTTGCCAGGAGAAACAGGTTTTCAAATTTGTAAAAATCTCAAATCAAAACGCTCTGTGCCTATATTGGTTCTCACTTCCCGTGAACAATTAAAAGATGAGATCTACGCCCTAAAATTAGGGGCAGATGAATACCTAACAAAGCCTTTCAAGAAAGAAAGATTTTTGGCACGTATAGAAAATATCTTGAAACGCTATGAAGGCAGACAAAATCTACTTGAAAAAGATAATTTCCTGCTGGATCGAAATACCTATACCCTTTATATCAACGGACATTCGATTTTACTCCCCAAAAATCAAGGGAAATTGTTAGAAACTTTATTAGTGGCAACTGATTCTGTCGTCACAAAAGAAGAGCTAAGCATGAAACTGTGGAATACAACTGAGTTCATCGATGAAAATGCCCTTCAAGTAAATATTGCAAGGCTAAAAAAGGTGATGAAACAGGCTGGCATTGCCCTTCAAGTTAAGTCCGTCAGAGGTATTGGTTACAAATTGGAAGAGGAAAGGCAATATGAAACAGAATCTTAAATATTTGGCTACTTATCTGCCTTGGTTACTTGTTCTCTTAGCATTTGATCTATTCACAGCTGTCCTGCTTTGGCTTTCAGACGTGAGAATGTTTCAAGTCCTCATCCTACTCTATCTTTTAGCTACCATCCTGCTCTTTTTTATCCTGTCATTCCTACTTATAAGAAAAGAAAGAAAAAAAGCAACTGCTTATAAGGCTTTCATAGCCAATCCTAAGATGGATACGGAGCTGGAATTATTGCGTTTATCAAGTGCCTCAGAGAAAGAAAGCATCGAAGAAATCGCAAATGCGCTTTACCAAAGGCAAGCGGAAATAGGAAAGCTCAACTCATTACTAGCCGAATACGAGGACTATGTTGAAAAATGGGCTCATGAAATCAAACTCCCTCTATCGCTTCTTTCCCTCCTTTTGGACAATCAAAGTGACCAGTTGCCAAAGGATACAACTTTTAAGTTGGACTATGTGAAAAATCAAATCCAAGGAAATGTATCACAGATACTATTCTATTACAGGGTAAAAAGTGAAAAAAATGATTTTCTATTTGAAGACCTTGACCTCCAAGAGTGTATCCAAGATCTTTTGGAAAACTTTGATCCCTTGCTCAAAGAAAAGAAATTTACGATTCAGCTAGAAAACATACAAGGAATCTGCTACACCGATCAACGCAGTTTTGAATTTATCCTCTCTCAAATCCTCGCCAACGCCCTTAAATATAGCTCTGACAAGCCCGAACTCAGTATTTCTATGTCAAAGGATAAGGGGCGCACAAGTCTGATTATTAGGGATAATGGTTGCGGAGTTAAAGCTTGTGACCTCCCTCATATCTTTGAAAAAGGCTTTACAGGTGATTCAGGTGATACAAGGAAAAAATCAACAGGTATGGGTCTCTATCTAGTCAAACAATTAGCAGATGCTTTAAAAATCGAAATCACAGTAAAATCCGAATGGACGCAAGGATTTGAAATCTCTCTTTCTATTTTAGTCAATTTTTCGATTAAGAAAATTGACTAATCATAGAAAGCACATATGTTATATCAAAAAGGAAAGCACTTCTGCTTTCCTTTTTTATTTGCGTTTCTTCTTCGCTTTTTTCATTTTGTTAGCCATGCGTTTCATGGACTGTTTCATAGCAAATTCACCGATTTTACCTTTTAGTCCGCCACCAAACATCTGGCTCATATCTGGCATTCCTGCCCCTCCGAGAGCTGACAAGTCAGGCATCCCACCTTGTCCCATCATGCCTTCAAGGGCAGACATGTCCATTCCTCCCATATTTGGCATATTTTTAGGAAGGTTGTTTGGATTAATACCCATTTGCTTCATCATCTTGTTCATATCCCCAGACATAACACCCTGCATGAGTTGTTTAGCCTGGTTAAAGTCTTTAATGAATTTATTGACTTCGACAAAGGTATTTCCAGAACCTGCAGCGATACGACGACGACGGCTTGGATTTAACAAATCTGGATTTTCACGTTCTTCAGGTGTCATGGAAGACACAATGGCACGTTTGCGAGCAATCTGGCGTTCATCCACCTTCATGTTTTGAAGTGCTGGGTTGTTGGCCATACCTGGAATCATCTTAAGCAAGTCTTCCATCGGCCCCATGTTTTGTACCTGATCCAACTGATCAATGAAATCATTGAAATCAAAGGTGTTTTCACGCATCTTCTCAGCCATTTCAAGGGCTTTTTGCTCATCGTATTCCTGAGAAGCTTTCTCAATCAGAGTGAGCATATCCCCCATGCCAAGGATACGGCTAGACATGCGGTCTGGGTGGAAGGTTTCAATGTCCGTAATCTTTTCACCTGTACCAGTAAACTTGATTGCTTTTCCAGTAATGTGACGAACAGATAGAGCAGCACCACCACGAGTATCGCCATCAATTTTGGTAAGGATGACCCCAGTCACTTCCAACTGAGCATTGAACTCACGCGCAACATTGGCTGCTTCTTGACCAATCATGGCATCAACGACAAGCAGAATTTCGTTTGGTTGAGCTAGTGCTTTCACGTCACGAAGTTCATTCATCAAAAGCTCATCAATCTGCAAACGACCTGCCGTATCAATCAAGACATAATCGTTGTGATTGGCTTGGGCTTGCTCCAAACCTTGACGTACAATCTCAACAGCTGGTACTTCGGTTCCAAGTGCAAAGACAGGCACATCAATCTGTTGACCCAGAGTTTTCAACTGGTCAATAGCCGCAGGACGGTAAATATCCGCCGCAATCATCAAAGGACGGGCATTTTCTTCTTTCTTGAGTTTGTTAGCCAATTTACCTGCAAAGGTTGTTTTACCAGCCCCTTGCAAACCGACCATCATGATGATTGTAGGAATCTTAGGTGACTTGATAATCTCAGCCGTATCAGAACCCAAAACGGTTGTCAGTTCCTCATCAACGATTTTAATAATTTGTTGCGCAGGATTAAGGGTATCAATGACCTCATGCCCGACTGCACGCTCACGAACTTTCTTGATAAAGTCCTTTACAACAGGCAAGGCAACGTCGGCCTCAAGCAAGGCCAAGCGAATTTCTTTGGTTGCCTCTTGGACATCAGATTCAGAGATTTTTCCTTTTTTACGTAGATTTTTAAAGACGTTCTGTAAACGTTCTGTTAAACTTTCAAATGCCATTATTTTCTCCTATTTTTTCAATTCAGTGGAAATCGTCCGAAATGTTGCAAACTCTCTAGTTCTTCGGTTGTGACTTCTTTCATGATTTCATTTGGATATCCCCAACAGCTAAATCCTTCTTTAAGGGCTTGAGGAATAGAATCAGGTGAGAGAATTTGTAGTTGACTAGGAAATGGTTCCTCTGCAGCTAATAATTTACAGGGTATTCCTTTATAGACGACAAGATTTTCCATGATTACTCCCTATTATCAATACTGGTCAAAATCTCAATTTGCTCTTGCAGAAAAGCATCCTCTGGATAACGCTCCAAAATCTGATCAAAAATCTGACTTCGGACAATGTAGTCCGAGTACATGTGCAATTTCATCTCATAATCTTCCAGAATTTTTTCTGTCCGCTTGATATTATCATAGACAGCCTGACGACTGACACCAAACTCCTCGGCAATCTCAGCAAGGCTGTAATCATCAGCGTAGTAGAGCTCGATATAATTCATTTGCTTATCTGTCAAAAGCGCCGCATAAAATTCAAAGAGCGCATTCATACGATTGGTTTTTTCAATTTCCATAACTTTTATTATACCAAAAAATCTATTATACTTCTACATTAGAAATCACTCTATCGGGTCAATCAAATCTTTCCTCTATACAATAGATAGGACCTTATTAAAAATTTGCTCTATTATTTCCTTATCTTGAAAACGACGTCTGTAATTCTTACCATAAGTTATAAAATGAGGAATTTTATCGTTTCAATCCCCCCCCTTAAACCAACGATAGGTGGTATTGACCTCAATGTCCTTGATGGTTTGTAGCATGAAACTGAAACCGCAGAAACATTAGATGGGAGGAATTTTAACTAACATATGTAACAGGGGATAAACTAGAACACCTTTTATTCGAAGAATAAGTACCTGCGACCAAGAAAATGGTCTTACGAAATGAGTTCAACTAGCGCGTAAAAACCAACTTGATTATATTTGTAGTCTTGATTTTCTTTGTGAGACTTAGGCAACATTTCTCAACCATTCTTACATCTATTATACTAATATACAACTCTACACATAGAAAAGTCCTTAGAAACTTGTAGTCTAAGGACTTTGTCTTCCAACTGACTTTAGTGTTTTAATTTTACCCAATCACACTTCCGTTTGGTACAGCTGGATCAACTGTGAGAAGGGTTAATTGTCCATCATGTTCAGCTGATAGGATCATCCCTTGGCTGACATATTTCTTCATCATTTTACGTGGTTTGAGATTGGCAACGATTTGAACTTTCTTGCCGACCAATTCTTGTTCATTTGGATAGTATTTGGCAATTCCTGAGAGGATTTGACGATCTTGACCATCACCAGCATCCAAGCGGAATTGAAGCAACTTATCTGAACCTTCTACTTTAGACACTTCTTTGACTTCTGCGACACGGATTTCAACCTTGTCAAAGTCTTCAAACTTGATTTCTTCCTTGTTTAGTTTGAGCTCAACTTCGTCTGGGTTCCACTCTTTTTCGACTGCTGGTTTATTGCCTTCCATTTGTTCCTTGATATAGGCGATTTCTTCTTCCATATCGAGACGTGGGAAGATTGGTGTTCCTTTGGCAACTACAGTCACATCTTCTGGGAAGTCAGCCAAGCTCAAGTTTTCAAGGCTTGCTACTTCTTCCAAGCCAAGTTGATTCAAGACTGCACGACTTGTTTCCATCATAAATGGCTCAATCAAGTGAGCAACAACACGAAGGCTAGATGCCAAGTGACTCATGACACTTGCTAATTGATCACGAAGGGCTTCATCCTTAGCCAAGACCCATGGAGCTGTCTCGTCGATGTATTTATTAGTACGAGAGATCAGAGTCCATACTGCTTCTAGGGCACGTGGGTAGTCAACTGCTTCCATGTATTTATGGTAATCAGCAATTGATTCAGCAGCTACTTGAGCAAGAGCATGGTCAAACTCTGTCACGCCCTCTTCATAGGCTGGGATTTGCCCATCAAAGTACTTGTTAATCATAGAAACCGTACGGTTGAGGAGGTTTCCAAGGTCATTGGCCAATTCGTAGTTGATACGGCCGACATAGTCTTCTGGAGTGAAGGTTCCGTCTGAACCAACTGGAAGGCTACGCATGAGGTAGTAACGAAGTGGATCTAGTCCAAAACGCTCTATCAACATTTCAGGATAGACAACATTCCCTTTAGATTTAGACATCTTTCCGTCTTTCATGACAAACCAACCATGACCAATCAAACGTTCTGGCAATTTGATATCCAACATCATAAGAAGGATTGGCCAGTAGATTGAATGAAAACGAAGGATGTCTTTTCCAACCATGTGGAAGACTGTTCCGTTCCAGAACTTGTCAAAGTTAGCGTGTTCGTCTTGATCGTAGCCAAGAGCTGTCACATAGTTGAGCAGAGCATCAAACCAAACGTAGACAACGTGTTTAGGATTTGATGGTACTGGAACACCCCATGTAAAGGTTGTGCGAGAAACTGCCAAATCCTCTAAACCTGGCTCGATGAAGTTGCGAAGCATTTCATTCAGACGACCATCTGGAGTGATAAATTCAGGATGAGCTTTGAAAAATTCTACCAGACGATCTTGGTACTTGCTAAGACGAAGGAAATAAGACTCTTCAGATACCCATTCCACTTCGTGACCTGATGGAGCAATACCACCAGTTACATTTCCAGCTTCGTCACGGAAAACTTCTGCAAGCTGGCTTTCTGTAAAGAATTCCTCATCTGAAACTGAATACCAACCAGAGTATTCACCCAAATAGATATCATCTTGAGCAAGCAAGCGTTCAAAGACCTGCGCCACTACTTTTTCATGGTAGTCATCAGTTGTACGGATAAATTTATCATAGGAGATATCGAGTAATTGCCAGAGTTCTTTAACTCCAACTGCCATCCCATCAACATAGGCTTGAGGTGTGATGCCAGCTTCTTCCGCTTTCTGCTGGATTTTCTGACCATGCTCATCAAGACCTGTCAAATAAAAGACATCGTAGCCCATCAAGCGTTTGTAACGTGCTAGGACATCACAAGCAATGGTTGTGTAGGCAGATCCGATATGAAGTTTACCAGATGGATAGTAAATCGGCGTTGTAATATAAAAATTCTTTTCAGACATAATTTTTCCTTTCCAGGCAAATGAAACCTGTTTTTCTAACACTTCATTATATCACATTTTTAAGGATTTTCGATAGGGAAATCTATACAAAAACAAGATAGACGAATGTCCATCTTGTTGATTCTATTCATAACGAAGGGCTTCAATTGGATCAAGTTTTGATGCCTTATTGGCTGGCAAGACCCCAAAAATCATACCAACACTAGCCGAAACTGCAAGACTAAATAGGGCAACTGGGATCGATACTCCTACTTCTATACCAGCTATCAATCCTTGCAAGAGTAGACCAGCTATAGCGGTTAAGCCTGTCGCAATTGTCAAACCAATGACTCCGCCAAGCAAGGTCAAAATCATGGATTCAATCAAAAACTGAATTAAAATATTAGCACGTGTCGCGCCCAAAGCCTTACGGAGACCAATCTCACGCGTACGCTCCGTCACCGAAACAAGCATAATGTTCATCACACCAGTTCCTCCAACAAAGAGAGAAATTCCTGCGATGGCACTAATAATCGTAGTTATAAATCCAAAAAGTTGTTGTACTTCTTGGAAGGCTGCAGTCGCATCTGCCACCTGATACTCTCCTTGTTGAAGACTAGCAATTTCGGTCATTTTTCTAGCTAATTCTGGTCCTACAGTTGGTGTCAAACTGGTATCATTAACTCGGAAAACAATATCAGAAATTTCATCCATATTGAAGTTATTGGCAAGAGAAATATTAGTCGTAATGGGAAGTCCACCAATACCAAATGTCTTGACAGCCTTGGCCTCATCGCTAGTATAAACACCAATAACACGATAGCTAAAGCCACCAACATCTATAATCTTGTTAACAGCTTCTTGAGCAGATCCAAACAAACTATTAGCAAGTTCTTGGTCTAGCAAAATGACACTGGCCACATCTTTATAATCCTGAGCTATAAGACTACGACCTGCAACAATTTCATTTTCAACCGCCTTCATGTAAGTAATATTTCCACCTGTCAAGCTAGCGCGCTCAACCTTTTTATCTTTATAAGACAAGGTGGTATTTGTCGAGTTGGTTACATAGTAACTGTCCACACCCTTAAGTTTAGCAGCCTCCTTGACCCAGGATTCTTGTGGTTTTGGTGGTTCCACAGGAACTTCCTCTTCTTTCCCAGAAACTGTCAATGCTGATTGTTTTTGGGTAAAAGAGCCATCTTTACTTTTAATAGGTGAGAAAAAAACATGGATATTCTTCTGTGACTTGGTCATGTTTTTATTGACCTGACGAGACATGGAATCACCTAGAGCCATAATCACAACAACCGATGACACACCAATGATAATCCCAATCATAGTAAGAAAAGAGCGCATCTTGTGGGCCATGATAGATGAAAAGGCGAATTTTAGATTCTGCATCTTAATTTTCCTCCTTTTCTAACTGAGCACTATCAGATGAAATAACTCCATCTCGAATGACAATCTGGCGTTTGGCATAAGCAGCGATTTCAGGTTCGTGCGTTACCATGATAATGGTTTTTCCTTCTTTATTCAGTTCAACCAATAATTGCATAATTTGATTCCCTGTTTTGGTATCCAAGGCTCCTGTCGGTTCGTCCGCTAGGATAATAGAAGGATTGTTTACCAAGGCACGCGCAATAGCTACACGTTGCTTTTGACCACCAGATAATTCCGAAGGTAAATGGTGACTTCGTTCTGTCAATTCAACCTTATCTAGATATTCCTCAGCTAACTTGCGCCGTTTTGAAGCTGAAACTCCTGCATAAATCAAGGGCAATTCTACATTTTGCAGAGCATTGAGTTTGGATAGAAGAAAGAACTGCTGAAAGACAAATCCGATTTGTTTGTTGCGGACCTTGGCTAGTTGTTTTTCACCAAGTCCAGCCACTTCTTGACCTTCAAGATAATACTCTCCACTACTTGGTGTATCCAACATGCCAATCGTATTCATGAGAGTAGACTTACCCGAACCAGATGGTCCCATGATGGCAACAAATTCACCCTCATTCACTTCTAGGTTGATATTTTTGAGAACCTGCAGTTCTTGGTCGCCATTACGGTAGCTTCTGCAGATATTTTTTAGACTAATTAGTTGCTTCATCAGCCTTCACCTCTTTTCCTTCCTCTAGAGAAGACGTTGGGTTACTGATGACCTTGACTCCATTTGTCAGACCTGAAGTGATTTCTTGGTTGTCTGCATCAGCATTACCCAAACCAACTTCCACTTTCTTGGCCTTTTTCTGCTCGTCAAGCACCCAGACATAGTTCTTATCATTTTCAGTCACAACACTTGTTAGAGGAACCAAAATGGCTTTACTCTTATTCTTAACCTCAACACTTACTGAGAATCCTTGTTTCAAATCACCGATTTCACTTGTAACATCGATGGTATATGGATATTTAGAACCAGAATTACCACCTGTTGCGGCAGTAGCTGCACTTGCTGCTTCACCACTAGTTTTAGGATAGTCAGAGATATAGCTAATCTTACCTGTCCAGCTCTTATCTTGGTAAACTTTAGAAGTAAAGGTTACTTCTTGTCCTACAGAGAGGTTGGCAAGGTTATATTCAGATAGTTCACCCTTAACTTGCAAGTTTTCATTACTTACGACATGAACGACTACTTGACTAGCTCCTGTTGGAGATTTAGAAACATTGTGGTTGACTTCAACCACAGTTCCCTCCAGGGTACTGAGAACCGTCATGGCATCCAACTGACTTTGAGCCTTACTTAATTGCGCTTCTGCATCTGCACGAGCATCACGGGCATCACCTAGTTGTGCATCAATAGATGAAACTGCATTTCCTGAGACTGGAGCTGGAGTTTGCCCTGCAGCTCCTTCGCCTCCTGCTGGTGCTGGTAACTGTGGAGCCGGAGCTGAAGCGGCTTCATTTCGTGCTTGATTGAGTTCATTGATATGACGATCTGCCTTAGCTACTGCTCGGCTAGCTGAATCATAGGCCGCCTGGGCTTCTGAACTACTGTACTTGACTAAAGCCTGTCCTTCGCTGACCTTATCACCCACAGAAACAAGGATTTCATCTAAATCTCCCTTACTAGCATCAAAATAAACATATTGTTCATTTTTTGCTGTTACTGTCCCTGACAATAAAACAGAGGACGCCACGCTTCCTTCCTTGGCAACAACAAGATGAGTAGGCTCATCTTTTACAGCGGTCTGAGATGGTTGTCTAAAGAGCAAAATCCCCCCAGCACCTAATACAACTACACTTGCAGCACCGATTGCTGCATACAATTGCCACTTTTTAGCTTTACGATTCTTCTTCATAATGAAACTCCTTTTTGATTTAAAGTCCTTAACAATATTATATAAAAATTAGCAAATATAAACAATAACAGTTCAGAACGAAATAATGACATTTCGGGATTTGATTATTGTTCGGAATCTATTTTTTACTACCATTGTACTAGTTATATAATACACTTTATTTTTCCTTTTTGCAAGCCTTTTCTTTAATTTTTTTGAACGTAGCAGATTTTTGCAATCAAATCAAAAAAAAGATAGAATATGACTATCAAAAAATGACACTCTACTATTTAAAAGAGTATAAAGGAGTTTTCAATGAGAGAATATGATATCATTGCTATCGGTGGTGGTAGCGGAGGAATTGCTACCATGAACCGTGCTGGTGAACACGGAGCTAAAGCGGCCGTTATTGAGGAAAAGAAATTAGGTGGAACCTGTGTCAACGTCGGTTGTGTTCCTAAAAAAATCATGTGGTACGGGGCGCAAATCGCTGAGACTTTCCATCAATTTGGAGAAGACTACGGCTTTAAGACTACTGATCTTAACTTTGACTTTGCTACCCTACGTCGCAATCGTGAAGCCTATATTGATCGCGCTCGTTCTTCTTATGATGGCAGTTTTAAACGCAACGGTGTAGACTTGATTGAAGGACATGCTGAATTTGTAGATTCTCATACTGTCAGCGTAAATGGTGAACTCATTCGTGCTAAACATATCGTGATTGCTACTGGTGCCCATCCAAGTATTCCTAATATTCCTGGTGCAGAACTAGGTGGCTCTTCTGATGATGTATTTGCTTGGGAAGAATTGCCAGAGTCAGTTGCCATTCTAGGTGCTGGTTATATTGCCGTTGAATTGGCTGGAGTACTCCACACTTTTGGTGTCAAGACAGACCTCTTTGTTCGTCGCGATCGTCCTTTACGTGGTTTTGATTCTTACATCGTTGAAGGTTTGGTAAAGGAAATGGAAAGAACAAACTTGCCACTTCATACTCACAAAGTCCCTGCCAAGTTAGAAAAAACTGCTGAGGGCATTACCATTCATTTCGAAGATGGTACTAGTCACACAGCTAGCCAAGTTATCTGGGCTACAGGTCGCCGTCCAAACGTTAAGAGCTTGCAACTTGAAAAAGCTGGAGTAACTCTGAATGAACGTGGCTTTATCCAAGTGGATAAATACCAAAATACTGTTGTTGAAGGAATCTACGCTCTAGGTGATGTAACAGGTGAAAAAGAACTAACTCCAGTTGCTATCAAAGCTGGACGTACTTTGTCTGAACGTCTCTTTAACGGAAAAACAACTGCAAAAATGGACTACTCAACTATTCCAACTGTTGTCTTTTCACACCCTGCTATCGGAACTGTTGGCTTGACAGAAGAGCAAGCTATTAAAGAATACGGTCAAGACCAAATCAAGGTTTACAAATCAAGCTTTACGTCTATGTACTCTGCTTGCACTTGCAACCGTCAAGAAACACGTTTCAAATTGATAACAGCTGGTTCTGAAGAAAAAGTTGTCGGACTTCATGGAATTGGCTATGGTGTTGATGAAATGATTCAAGGATTTGCTGTTGCTATCAAAATGGGAGCAACCAAGGCTGACTTCGATGCAACCGTAGCGATTCACCCAACTGCATCTGAAGAATTTGTAACCATGCGTTAATCGAAACAACAGAAGCTGATACAAATGTGTCTGCTTCTTTTTTGATGATTTACGAAATGATGAAAACAACTTACCCAGTCAGGAAAATCGGCCGTTACAGTTTTTGTTACCTTGCTCTATAAAACAAGTTGACAATAATGTTCTTACGAGTATAATAGTTACTATACATCAGAAAAGAGGTTAACTATTTTGAAAAAAGCTCACGTTTATGCTATCCCTGCTATTGGGGCTGCTCTCATTGCTGTATTGGCACAAATCACTCTTCCAATTGGACCTGTTCCCTTCACTCTGCAAAACTTTGCAATCGGCTTGATTGCTACTGTCTTTAGACCCAGAGAGGCTGTACTTTCTGTTGGACTCTATCTTCTTCTAGGTGCTATCGGTCTTCCTGTCTTTGCAGGAGGGGGAGCTGGATTGCAGGCGTTGGTTGGTCCTACTGCAGGCTATCTTTGGTTTTATCTTGTTTACTCTGGACTTACATCCTCTCTAACCAACAGCAAGAGTAGTGTTGTCAAGATTTTTCTAGCAAATCTCTTGGGAGATACACTTGTTTTTGTCGGTGGGATCCTCAGCTTGCATTTCCTAGCTGGAATGGCATTTGAAAAAGCTCTTATTGTGGGGGTCATTCCCTTTATCATTCCAGATCTTGGTAAACTTCTGGCTATTAGTTTTATTAGTCGTCCCCTACTTCAACGCCTTAAAAATCAGGCTTACTTTGCTAACTAAAAAAGGATATCGAGTTGTCATGACTCAATATCCTTTTCTTTCATTTTGAAAACTTAGTTGCCTTTAAAAGCATCCACCATTGTTTGAAATTCTTCATTAGAGAGAGTAATTCCTTTACCCATTTTAGTATGATCTGGACTCCAAGCACGAATATCAAACTTTGCAGGAGCACCATTAAAGCTCACACGGTTGATTTCCTTAGTCCAACCTTTTTCGTTTTCAGAAAGAGTCAACAAGTGCTCTTCGATTTTAAAAGTAAATTCTGCCATTTTCTTCTCCTTTTTTAGCTTTCATTTGATTATTCGTAAAATCTTGTAGATTTTAGGAAAATTTTATATAATATTGATATAAAAGAAGGGAGGCCAATATGAGACATAAATTCCAGCAAGTTCTAGATAAAATACATGACTTTTTAAATGGACATGACCAACCTGACCAGACTGAAAGTAACTCCCTTACAGCCACTATTGAAGAGGCTATCCAGAAACAAACCGCTGTTCACCTTATCTTGTCTGAGACAAGTTTTACAGGTGACATCATCAAATACGATCAGCAACGCCAGCAAATTATCGTGAAAAATTTTGCCAAAAATATGAGCCGTATTATCCGCATAAGCGATATTCAACGCCTACGATTTGTCCCTTCCACCGTCCAAACAGCCCAAAAAAATAGATTTAAGAAAGAGTGAGATGTAGTTGCTTCATCCCACTCTTTTTTCTTAGCGAATTTGTTCAAAATGTAAATGAACTGCGATATGATCTCCATAACCACTTCTTTCCAAGTCACGTTGTAGACGATAGGAAATGTAGTGTTCTGCAATGGTAATGTAACCTGCACCCAGTAAACGATGTTCAACCATAGACTGAATCATGCTGATGGTAGCACGTTCCACCTTGGCTTCTTCCAAATCCAAAACCACTTTCTTAGTGACTTGTGCAAGGTTTTGACGCAAATCATCTGTCAATACATAGACAGTCTGGGCTGCTTTTAAGATAGCTTGGTAAATCTTGTCTGGATTAAATTCAGCAATTTCTCCATCACGTTTGATTACTTGCATAGGTTTCTCCTTTATTCTTTGTTTTCTTTAATTTCTGCCAGCATTTTTTCTTCTTCTGCTGTCAGTTGATAATGTTCAAGCAAATCCGGTCTGCGTTCATAGGTTTTCTTCAAACTCTCATACAATCGCCACTGACGAATCTTTTCATGGTGCCCGCTCATCAGAACATCTGGGACAACCATGCCTCGATAATCATAGGGACGTGTGTACTGAGGATATTCAAGAAGGCCTGAAGAAAAACTATCATCTTGGTGGCTAGACTCCTTGCCAATCACTTCTGGAATCAGGCGTACCGTAGCATCAATCATAGTCATAGCCGCCAACTCTCCTCCAGTCAGGACATAGTCGCCCAAGGAGATCTCATCTGTCACCAAGGTCTTAATACGCTCGTCATAGCCCTCATAGTGACCGCAGATAAATATCAGTTCCGCTTCTTTGGCCAAATCCTCAGCATAAGCTTGATCGAACTGCTTGCCAGCTGGGTCTAGGAGAATGACGCGCGGATTTTTCTTTTCAATAGCATCAAAGGCATCGAAAATGGGTTGGGCTCGGAGCAACATCCCCTGACCACCTCCGTAGGGCTCATCGTCGACATGGCGGGCCTTTTCAGCATATTCTCGAAAATTATGATACTGGATATCCAAGAGCCCTTTTTCTCGAGCCTTTCCAACGATTGAATGCTCTAGAGGAGAAAACATCTCTGGAAAAAGGGTTAAAATATCAATCTTCATCGTCTAACCCTTCTAATATTTCCACATCGACGCGGTTATTTGGAATATCAACATTGAGAACCACTGGTGGGATATAAGGCAATAATAAATCACGCTTGCCTTTTCGCTTGACCACCCAGACATCGTTGGCACCTGGTTGCAGGATTTCCTTGATAGTTCCAATCAGATTCTCTCCCTCATAGACTTCCAAACCGATAATCTCATGATAGTAGAATTCACCATCGTCTAGATCATTCAAATCTTCCTCAGCAACCTTGAGACTGTACCCCTTGTACTTTTCAATGGTATTGATATGGTACATATCTTTGAATTTAATAATGTCAAAGTTCTTCTGTTTACGGTGGCTAGCAATGGTCACTGTTTGAACAAACTGATCTTTTTCATCAAACAAAGCCAGCTCAGCCCCTTTTTTAAACCGTTCTTCTGCAAAATCCGTCACAGACAAGACTCGCATCTCACCCTGTAACCCCTGCGTATTGACGATTTTCCCAACATTAAAGTAGTTCATCTTGTCTCCTGTAGTCTATTTATTTCCATCTTATTCTGACAATTCTCGAATAATAGTCACAATTTTTTCTGATTCTGACCATTGTAAATAATGGTGATTCCCTCCTAAAATGAGTTTAGTATTGGAAGTCCAATATTCTGATTCTCTGTACTCTTTTTCTCTATAAGCCTGACAAAAAATAAATACAGGGACATGAGATTCTATCGACAAATTCTCAAAATCTTCCTCAGTAATCTCTCCAGATATCTGAAATTCTGAATCTTGATTTTGCAACTCTGAACCTTTTTCTTGCATTATTTCCCAGATTTCTTTATTGATTTCAGGGCTAAATGTGGCTTGAGTTAAGCTCTTAAAATAAAGTTCAGGACCACACTCCTCAATCAGCATCATCTGCTCTTCCATTTCTGGATAAGGATTTTCTGAAAAATCAGCAAACATGACTTTTTTAGTTGTCGGTTCAATTGCTACTAAAGCCTGACACTTAATTGGTTTCTTGAGCAACTTGCAAGCTAAAATTCCACTCAAACTATGTGCACAAAGTATATATTCAGAAATCGCCAATTCTTCAAGTACTTCATAAACCGCATCTGCAAGATTATCCAGATTTTTTCCAGCTTGGTCATGAATCGGACTTCTACCTGTGTTTGGAAAATCAATTGTCAAATAACCAATTGTGGGAGGAAGTTTTTCGAGTATAAGTGAAAAATTTTCATAACTTGGTAGCAAACCTGCACCACTTAAACAAACTAGCATTTTCTTTTGCTTTTGATAAGTAACAGAGAGACTACCAATTTCTGTAGATACTTCAATCCTCTTCATAAAGAAATCCACTCATTCTGTATAATGAATTATAAAAAATCCTTATCCTTTATTTTATCACGTTCCAAGGATTTTCTCAAGTTGGAGAAAAAGTATGTCAACTCTCGAATTCCTTCAAAAATCCTTCCAAATCACGTTCATGTTGGTACTTAATGGCTGCAGTTTTGTCTTTCTCAAAGATGGTTTTAGTTAGGTCAATATGGTTGATGGCTGCGATTGCGACGGTGTAGTGAATGATATCAGCCAGTTCTTTTGCTAGTTCCTCGTTCGAATCCTGAACGCCCTCTTTTCGACCAGAGCGCCCATTCAAAACTTCGGCTACTTCTCCGACTTCCTCCACTAGCTTGATAAAAAGACCTTCCTCAGTCCGAGACTGCTGGTAATGTTCGAGTAAGTAGTCTTGTAATTGTCTAAACGTTAAATCCTTCATATCCTGCTCCTCGCAAAAAAAGCGAGACATTCGTCCCGCCTTTCTTATTTTTCGTCAATAACGATTCTTACTTTTTTGTCTTCAGTTGGGACAGAGTAGACAATCGTTCTTATCGCAGAAATAGTGCGACCCTTACGACCGATTACACGACCCACATCGCTTTGATCAAGATCCAAATGATATTCCAAAAACTCTGGTGTATCTTCAATCTTGATAGTTAAGGCATCTGGTTGTGAAATCAAGGGTTTCACAATCGCAATAATGAGATTTTCAATCGTATCCATCTGTCAACCTACTTTAAACTTATTTTGAGAATTTAGAATCGTGGAATTTTTTCAATACGCCTTCTTTTGAAAGGATGTTGCGAACTGTATCTGAAGGTTGAGCTCCATCAGCCAACCATGCAAGAACGCGGTCTTCTTTCAAAGTTACTTGGTTTTCAGCAACAAGTGGGTTGTAAGTTCCAACTGTTTCGATGAAACGTCCGTCACGTGGTGAACGTGAATCTGCTACGTTGATACGGTAGAAAGGTTTTTTCTTAGAACCCATACGAGTCAAACGGATTTTAACTGCCATTTTTAAAGTCTCTTTTCTTATTTTTTATTTCGGTGAAATAGCTAAGCTATTTAGCACATGTTCTATTATATCAGATTTCTGACAGGTGTCAAGAAAAAAACTTGACAGACTATAAAATTTTTAAACCATTTAGAAATTTGTTATTTTTTTAAAGAAAAACCAGAAAGAGAATGTCATGAATGCTATTGTAGAAAAATTTTACAAAGACCACCAAGTTAAGCCCTTCATCTCACCTGAACGTGATTTTGATACTTGGCTCCTAAATCCCAAGCCCGTTCCCAAGCGAAACATCAAGGATTTTAAGAACGAAATCTACTAATTAAGTTATAAAATATGAATTAATAGATTCTAAATAGGGAAATAATTTAGTTCTGTAAAAATTAACTTCTACACCTATAACGCTTATTCTGACAGACTTTATAACAGTCTAAGAAAAAAAGTAGAGATTCATACGGTATCTAGATTTTCCAAAAATTCTTTATCATCAAATATTATTAACGAAACTATCCAAACCAAATCCGATGCATTGCTTCAAAGAATTCTTTACTTGTTTGACTATCGAGGGCTTTTATTAAAAAAATTTTTCAAATAATTGCTACCTTGGCACATAAATTCTTGCTTTCTAAATTTAAATGTGATATATTTATAACATAAAATTTAAGTGTTATATATTTATAACACAAAAAAGGAGTCTATCATGAAAAAAAGTCAAAAAATGCGTGGCCTCATTGCAATGATTGCCGTAGCTCTCTTTATTGATTTTATTGTTTTATTTGGTTCTAATCTTAGTTGGGGACCCAAGTTAGTTATTACTTGTATTTCAGTGTTAGGTCAAATTGTAGCTATTTGGGGCTGGCTACATATGAAGCCATGGCCTCATAAAAGTCAGAAAGGTAAGAGAAAGATTATTTTTGACTTGTCTGTTAAGCTTTACACGATACTTGTGTTTGCAGCAAGCATTTTTTATACAGTAGGGCTTTGGGTTGCAACCCCTAGCGTAAGTTCTGGTATTAAAGAATGGAGTTTCGGAATTATCCTCGTTATTGAAGTGATTCTATTTGGTTTTTTCTCTTTAAAAAATGTCAAGGAAACTCCGGACGAACGCTTTTATGCTAATTTAGCAAAGGCAGCTAGCTTGATGTTTGTTTTTATGCTAGGTGCACTGATGATCCTAGCAGTTATCATTGGATATATAGGGTCTCTCACGCTTTACATGGGCCAGATCTTTATTAATATAGCTGCCTTGATTTTAATCTTTGCGGTTGTCTATTTTATCTTGGAACGGAGAGGATAAGCATGGCCAAAGAAAGCAAGATTATTACTAATCTCAAATCTGTTCGTGAGTCCACAGGCATGACCCAGCAAGAGTTAGCCGACCTCATCGGCATGCGACGCGAGACAATTCTGCACTTGGAAAATAACCGTTACAATCCTTCGCTGGAAATGGCTCTTAAAATTGCTCAAGTTTTTAATCTGAAAGTAGAAGACCTCTTTGAACTCAGACAGAAAGAGGAAGCATAATTCTTTTCGAGACCTAGTATTAAGTTCATTGACTAATTAGAAATTGAAGCCAAAAGAAAAAATCCTTTGAAAATGTGCTCTTTTAAAATATAGTAATTCTTTCGAATTAACGTTTACTAATTGTGATGCTTTACGAGCTTTCTTAAGATCTGGTTTCCTAAATACTTCGAGTACACTTATGGTATTGATACCTCTAAACAAGCGACTTTCAGGTTGGCTTCCTCTTAAACTGTCTTGTCACTAACATTTGAAATCCACTTCCTTTTAGGGTACAATGGTAGAAATGAATTTTTGAGAGGAATAGAATGAAAAAACTAGCAACCCTTCTTTTACTATCCACTGTAGCTCTAGCTGGATGTAACAACATCCAACGTAGTTTGCGTGGTGATGACTATGTAGATTCTAGCTTGGCTGCTGAAGAAAGTTCCAAAGCAGCTGCCCAATCTGCCAAGGAGTTAAACGATGCTTTAACAAACGAAAACGCCAATTTCCCACAACTATCTAAAGAAGTTGCTGAAGACGAGGCTGAAGTGATTCTACACACAAGTCAAGGAGATATCCGTATCAAACTCTTCCCTAAACTCGCTCCTCTAGCGGTTGAAAACTTCCTCACTCATGCCAAAGAAGGCTACTATAACGGCATTACCTTCCACCGTGTCATTGATGGTTTCATGGTTCAAACTGGAGATCCCAAAGGGGACGGTACAGGCGGTCAGTCCATCTGGCATGACAAGGATAAGACTAAAGACAAGGGAACTGGTTTCAAAAACGAGATTACTCCTTATCTCTATAACATCCGGGGTGCTCTTTCTATGGCTAATACTGGTCAACCAAACACCAATGGCAGCCAGTTCTTTATCAACCAAAATTCTACAGATACCTCTGCTAAACTCCCTACAAGCAAGTATCCAAAGAAAATCATCGAAGCCTATAAAGAAGGGGGAAACCCTAGTCTAGACGGCAAACACCCAGTCTTTGGTCAAGTGATTGACGGTATGGATGTTGTAGATAAGATTGCTAAAGCCGAAAAAGATGAGAAAGACAAACCAACGACTGCTATTACTATCGATAGCATCGAAGTGGTGAAAGACTACGATTTTAAATCTTAAAAACCAAAAAATACAGTATCCGCATTCGATACTGTATTTCTTTTTTCCTCATTTTTAAGTTAGCTTGTTAAAGTCCCAGATTTGGTCCATCCAACCTTCATAAAAGTCTGGTTCGTGGCAGACCATAAGGATAGATCCCTTGTATTCTTTGAGAGCACGTTTGAGTTCATCCTTGGCATCCACATCCAAATGGTTGGTCGGCTCGTCCAGCACTAAAACGTTGTTTTCACGATTCATCAAGAGACAGAAACGAACTTTGGCTTGTTCCCCACCTGACAAAACCTGAATTTGACTTTCGATATGCTTAGTTGTCAAACCACAACGGGCAAGGGCTGCACGAACTTCTGCTTGGTTGAGAGCTGGAAAGGCATTCCAAACAGCCTCTAGTGGTGTTTGGCGATTACCGCCTTCTACTTCTTGTTCAAAGTAGCCAAGTTCTAGATAATCTCCACGCTCCACTTCCCCAGCAATTGGCGGAATAATGCCCAAGAGAGACTTCAAGAGAGTTGTTTTCCCGATACCATTTGCCCCGATAATAGCAACCTTTTGATTACGTTCAAAGGTAAGATTTAAAGGCTTGGTCAGAGGACGATCATAACCAATTTGCAAATCCTTGGCTTGGAAGATAAAGCGCCCTGGCGTACGAGCTGGTTTGAAATCAAAGGATGGTTTTGGTTTCTCACTTTGCAGTTCGATAATATCCATCTTATCCAATTTCTTCTGACGGGACATGGCCATGTTTCGTGTTGCAACACGCGCTTTGTTTCGGGCAACAAAGTCCTTAAGGTCCGCAATTTCTTTTTGCTGACGTTCGTAGGCAGCCTCTAGCTGAGATTTCTTCATAGCATAGACTTCTTGGAACTGGTAGTAGTCACCAGAATAACGCGTCAGCTGTTGATTTTCCACATGGTAGACAATATTAATCACGTCGTTCAGGAATGGAATATCGTGTGAAATGAGGACAAAGGCATTCTCATAGTTTTGGAGATAGCGCTTAAGCCAGTCAATATGCTCAGCATCCAAGTAGTTGGTCGGCTCGTCCAACAGCAAGATATCAGGCTTCTCAAGGAGAAGTTTAGCCAAAAGCACCTTGGTTCTTTGCCCACCTGACAAAGAGGTTACATCCGTATCCATGCCAAAGTCCATGACACCAAGGGCACGCGCTACTTCATCAATCTTAGCATCCAAAGTATAGAAATCACGACTCTCTAAACGGTCTTGAAGTTCTCCCACTTCTTCCATGAGAGCATCAACATCCGCACCGTCTTCAGCCATTTCCATATAAAGGTCATTGATACGAGCTTCTGCTTTAAACAGCTCATCAAAGGCTGTACGGAGAACATCACGCACCGACTGTCCTTCTTCCAAGACAGAATGTTGGTCTAAGTATCCAGCAGTCACATATTTGGACCACTCAACCTTCCCTTCATCTGGCAACATCTTACCAGTCACGATGCTCATAAAAGTTGATTTTCCTTCACCATTAGCACCGACCAGACCGATATGTTCTCCTTTGAGAAGACGGAAGGAAACATCTTCAAAAATTGCACGGTCACCAAAACCGTGACTCAGATTTTTAACTTCTAAAATACTCATTTTAATTCCTTATCTTGTTTTTATGTAATTGTTTATATAGGAACCAAGCCAGATAGCCACCCAAGGTATTGGTCCACAAATCATCAATTTCAAAGACGCGATTAAAATCAAAGAAAAAGTCCAAGACTAACTGCGTACACTCGATTCCAAGGCTCACTAGAAAACTAAAAAGTAGCACCTTTTTTGTTTTCCGCAAGTTTGGAAGGAGATAAAGGAGTTGGAACACCAAAGGAAAAAGCAAGAAGACATTGAGGATATTTTGTAAAAAAATCCAAGATAATTGTCCCACATCACTCACTTGGCCCAGTTTCCAGAGAGAATTGAAAGGAGTCAAAAGAAAAACCAGGCGTCCAAGATGCTGAATACCTGGAGTTTCCACTCCCACGGGAGAATGTCCTTGAGGAGTAAAGCAAAAATAGACAATGCAAATGCTATAGAAAATGACTCCCCATACTAAAATATGATTATAAGTTTTCTTCATCATTAAGGATTGACTGCTGCGACTGCTTTCTGGCGGTCACGTTTCATTGTGTTAGAGCGCAATTGTCCACAAGCTGCATCAATATCTGTACCATGTTCTTGACGAACCACACAGTTGACCCCCTTTTTCTTAAGCGTATCATAGAAAGCCATCACGCGCTCTTTAGGACTACGGCTATATTGGTCATGCTCACTAACTGGGTTGTAAGGAATCAAGTTTACATAAGACAATTTCTTAATATTCTTGAGCAATTCAGCTAACTCAAGGGCCTGTTCAACACCATCATTAACTTCATTTAGCATGATATACTCAAAGGTCACACGACGATTTGTTGTCTCAATGTAGTACTCAATAGCTGCAAAGAGTTTTTCAATCGGAAAGGCACGGTTAATCTTCATGATGCTTGAACGCAACTCATTGTTAGGTGCGTGAAGGGAAACGGCAAGATTGACCTGAACTCCTTCATTAGCAAAATCACGAATTTTATGGGCCAAACCTGAGGTTGAAACCGTGATGTGACGAGCACCGATAGCCATCCCCTTGTCATCATTGATGGTACGAACGAAATTCAAGACATTGTTGTAGTTATCAAAGGGCTCACCGATTCCCATGACAACGATATGGCTGACGCGTTCATCCTGACCACGCTCATCAAAGTATTTCTGAACCAGCATGATTTGCGCTACAATTTCACCGTTATTGAGGTCTCGTTGCTTCTTAATCAAACCAGAAGCACAGAAGGTACAACCGATATTACAGCCGACCTGAGTGGTCACACAGACTGACAAACCATAGTGCTGACGCATCAGTACAGTCTCAATTAGCATACCATCAGGCAACTCAAAGAGATATTTGACCGTACCATCAGCAGACTCTTGAACGATACGCTGTTTCAAGGGATTGACTACAAACTGGTCATTGAGCTTAGCAATCAAATCTTTTGAAAGATTGGTCATTTCTTCAAATGACTGCACACGTTTACGGTAAAGCCATTCCCAGATTTGATCAGCACGGAATTTCTTTTCTCCCTGCTCCAATACCCATTCCTGCATGGTTTGACGTGTTAAACTATAAATTGACGGTTTCATTTCTTCTCCTTATTCTCTACTCACTTCTGACGAATGACAAAATGACGTTGT
Organism: Streptococcus mitis; assembly: GCF_002096925.1. Classification (GTDB taxonomy): domain Bacteria; phylum Bacillota; class Bacilli; order Lactobacillales; family Streptococcaceae; genus Streptococcus; species Streptococcus mitis_AF. The sequence continues at coordinate 38,155 of NZ_NCVN01000003.1, forward strand.
CCCTTGTCCTCTTTCTGAGAATGCTGGTCTTTCTGACGACGTCTATTTTTCTTATCTGCATTCGGTTTTCGTTTTGTTTGAGCCGGTTTCTTTCCTTTTCTAGAAGGTGTTTCTTCTTCCTTCTTACGTATTTTCTTGTCAAATGATGCTCGCTTAGGAGCTTCATTTTCTAAGACAAAATAGGCACAACCATAACTACAATACTCTAAAAGATAGTCTTGTAAACGACTGATTTTTTCAAGTTTCTCTTCTGTTCGATCATCCTTGTAAAAACCTCGTAGGCGAAGCTGTTCGTTGCTCCAATCTCCCACGATATAATCAAACTTGGTTAAGACTTCTGAAAAACGCTGATTAAAAGCCGTCACATCAAAGGCATCCTTGATATTTTCCACCAAGGAAAAAGCTATCCCTTCCGTTTCAACCTTGTCCCCGTGTAAATGAAACTCAGGACCAGGAAACTTGTTATAGTTGTATAATTCAGGTGCAATTTCTTTTCGCATAGATATCCTTTTTCCACGATTACTTAATACTTTATTCTACCATAATTTCTAGCAGTTAGCACGTTTCTCATAAAAATGAAAAAAGTCTGACGATTTTGTCAGACCAAAATAATATAACCTTAAAAAGAGAAGAACAATTCTTCCCTCCAACTATCATTATTTAGCTGCTGCGTACAATTCATCTACTTTGTTCCAGTTGATCACTGAGAAGAAAGCTTTGATGTAGTCAGGACGCACGTTGCGATATTTCACGTAGTAAGCATGTTCCCAAACGTCCAAGCCCAAGATTGGTTTTTTACCTTCTGAGATTGGTGTGTCTTGGTTTGCTGTTGAAGTCACTTCAAGTTTACCTTCTTTGTTGACAACCAACCATGCCCATCCTGAACCAAAACGAGTTGTTGCTGCTGCAGTGAAGGCTGCTTGGAATTCTTCAAATGAACCAAATGTTGCATCGATTGCTGCTGCAAGTTCTGCTGATGGAGCTGTTTTCTCAGGAGTCATCAATTCCCAGAAAAGAGCGTGGTTCAAGTGTCCACCACCATTGTTAATGAGCGCTTGACGGATATCAGCTGGGATAGATTCTACATCAGCAAGCAAGGCTTCAAGGTCTTCACCAATTTCAGGGTGTTTTTCTAGAGCTGCATTAGCATTGTTGACATAAGTTTGATGGTGCTTGTCATGGTGCAAATGCATTGTTTCCGCATCGATGTATGGTTCCAAAGCGTCGTATGCATATGGAAGATCTGGTAAGATAATAGCCATCTGTAATACCTCTTTTTCTTTCTATATGAAAATGATAACGCAAACATTCACTTTTTTCAAGTTTTTTGCTTATAGATAAGAAAATCACTGACATACTTTCTAATAATACTCTTCGAAAATCTCTTCAAACCGCGTCAACGTCGCCTTGCCGTAGATATATGTTACTGACTTCGTCAGTTCTATCCACAACCTCAAAACAGTGTTTTGAGCTGACTTCGTCAGTTCTATCCACAACCTCAAAACAGTGTTTTGAGCTGACTTCGTCAGTCTTATTTACAACCTCAAAGCAGTGCTTTGAGCAACCTGCGGCTAGTTTCCTAGTTTGCTCTTTGATTTTCATTAAGTATAAAACAAGCAAATCAGCAAGAAACCCACGACAAGATAATCCTGACGCGGGTTATAGTTTCAAAAAAATGTCAATTGACCTGACTAGCAATCTGTAAGAGTGCCTTTTCAAAAAGGAAACTCTTTTCATAAAGACCTGTCTTAATCTGATAGTCTGTCTCAATCAAATAGGAAATAGCTTGCTTCAAAAAGCTCAAGGAAAGTACTCGCGCATCTCTCAGCGCAAACTTGATTTGATAGGGATTGGGATTGCGTCCTAGATAGCCACCTAGACTACTTGCAATCTGCGATTCTGTTTGCCCAGACTCCGCCAAAATTTTCACCTGAGTAAAAGTCCGAAATTGTCCTAGCATGACAGCTATGAGCTTAATTTCGTCTTCCCCTTGCAAGGTCAAGTCTCTAACTAAGTCGCGCGCCTGGTCCATCTTTTTAGTCAGAATAAACTGAGTTAAATCAAAAATATTATCCTGTAAGGTCTTAGGAATTGCGTTGACAATATCCTCTTCTTCGATAATAGAGTCTTCCTTATAGGACTGTAAAAAGAGGAGATTTTTCTGGATTTCGCTAAATTGAAAACCAGATTTGATAAGTAGATTTTCAAAGGATTGCCCCACAAACTGCAGACCTTGTTTCTGACTCCACTTTTGGAAATACTGACGTAGTTCTTGCTCTTTGGCTTCTACTGCATCAAAAACCTTTGCATCACGCTTCAGTAATTTAACCAACCGTCTTTTGCTATCCAACTTTCCTTCTGCAAAGATTAACAACTTGGTTGTTGGTGAAGGATTGTCAAGGTATTCCTCAAATGACTTGAGCTCATCATCTGTCAAAAAGTGCTTTTTAGCAGTCGTGACATCGACAAAATGATCCAATATCACGATTTTCTCATCCGTAAAGAAAGGAAGGCTGACCAACTCCAGTTCTACATCTTTGTAAACTACTTCTTTCATATCAAAGTAGGCAAAGTTGAGGTCAGCAGAATCATAGCCAATCTGTTTCAATACTTGACTCTTCATCACTTCAAACTGGCCCTGGTCTGTCCCTGTAAAAAGGCTCAGGCTCGATAAATTTGATAAAGTCAACTTCTGGCTTTCTTCAATGGCTAACATCTTCTCTCCTTTCTTCTGATTTTTTAATGAATTTAATCGATATAGCGCAATTTCCCACGGAAATCTTCTAGGCTTTCGTACCCTTTTTCCGCCATGATTTCTTTCAGTTCATTGGTAATACGTTCGAAGGTACCGACACCTTCTTTGTGAAGGGTAGTTCCCACCTGCACCATACTAGCTCCACAGAGGATATGTTCAAAGGCATCTCTACCAGTCAGAACGCCACCTGTTCCGATGATTTGGATTTGAGGATTTAAACGTTGATAAAAAGCATGAACATTCGCTAGAGCAGTCGGTTTGATGTACTCCCCACCAATCCCACCAAAACCATTCTTAGGACGAATAACGACGGACTCATCTTCTATATAAAGGCCGTTTCCGATAGAGTTGACGCAGTTTACAAACTTAAGAGGATACTTGTTGAAAATAGCTGCCGCTTGGTCAAAGTGAACAATATCAAAATATGGTGGCAATTTAATTCCCAGAGGTTTGGTAAAATAGGCAAATACCTCTGCCAAAATCCGGTCAGTTGTCTCAAAATCATAGGCAATCTGAGGTTTACCTGGAACATTTGGACAGGAGAGGTTTAGTTCAGTCAGACCACGAAACTCACTCTCTTGGACTTTTTTCAAAATAGTATGGGTTTCCTCTGGAGACATACCAACTAGAGATAAGAAGAAAGTCCGGTTCGGCTCTTTTTCCTGCAGATCCAAAAGATAGTCCAAATAATAGTCTAAGCCATTATTTGGCAAGCCCATAGAGTTGATAGAACCAAGTGGAACATCTTGATAACGTGGCTCAGGATTTCCCTGACGAAAGTCCAAGGTCGCTGTCTTGGTCACAAAAGTTCCTGCCGCTGAGTTTTTAACCCCTTCTAGCTCCTCTATCGTCATACAAGCCACACCTGCTGCATTCATCAAGCAGTTGTCAAACTCAAAACCAGCAATTTGCGTTTTCGTTGATACCATGATTCTGATCCTCCAGATTCCTTTTATTGCTAATATTATACCACATTTTCAGATTTTCTCTTTAAGAAAGGCATTTATAAGAAAAACGTTCGTTTTTTATCTATTTTCAAAAAGCCTCAAAACTAAATATCAAAACTAAATTGATAGAATTTTTAGAAAATTTCTGTTTTTTTCTTTACAGTAAAAAAAAATTCTGCTATAATGACTCACATAATTAAATTAGAATTTAAGGAGAACGATATGACATCTGCTAAAGAATATATTCAAAGCGTGTTTGAAACTGTAAAAGCTCGTAACGGGCACGAGGCTGAATTCCTCCAAGCTGTTGAAGAATTTTTCAACACTTTAGAACCTGTATTTGAAAAACACCCTGAGTATATCGAAGAAAATATCTTGGCACGTATTACTGAGCCTGAGCGCGTGATTTCTTTCCGTGTTCCTTGGGTTGACCGTGATGGAAAAATTCAAGTAAACCGGGGCTACCGTGTTCAATTCAACTCAGCTGTTGGACCATACAAAGGCGGACTTCGTTTCCACCCAACTGTAAATCAAGGGATTTTGAAATTCCTCGGGTTTGAACAAATCTTTAAAAATGTCTTGACTGGACTTCCTATCGGTGGAGGTAAAGGTGGATCAGACTTCGATCCTAAAGGTAAAACAGATGCTGAAGTGATGCGCTTCTGCCAAAGCTTCATGACTGAATTGCAAAAATACATCGGCCCATCACTTGACGTACCTGCTGGTGATATCGGTGTTGGTGGACGTGAGATTGGTTACCTTTACGGTCAATACAAACGCCTTAACCAATTTGATGCTGGTGTCTTGACTGGTAAGCCTCTTGGATTTGGTGGTAGCTTGATTCGTCCAGAAGCAACTGGTTACGGTTTGGTTTACTACACTGAAGAAATGCTCAAAGCTAACGGTAACAGCTTTGCTGGTAAGAAAGTGGTTATTTCAGGTTCTGGTAACGTTGCTCAATACGCTCTTCAAAAAGCGACTGAACTTGGTGCAACCGTTATCTCTGTATCTGACTCAAATGGTTATGTCATCGATGAAAATGGTATCGACTTCGATCTATTGGTTGATGTTAAAGAAAAACGTCGCGCTCGTTTGACTGAGTATGCAGCTGAGAAAGCAACCGCTACTTATCATGAAGGTTCTGTATGGACTTACGCTGGAAACTATGACATCGCTCTTCCATGTGCGACTCAAAACGAAATCAACGGTGAAGCAGCTAAACGTTTGGTTGCTCAAGGCGTTATCTGTGTATCTGAAGGTGCTAACATGCCAAGCGACCTTGATGCCATCAAAGTTTACAAAGAAAATGGTATTTTCTACGGACCTGCTAAAGCTGCCAATGCCGGTGGTGTAGCCGTTTCAGCCCTTGAAATGAGCCAAAACAGTCTTCGCCTCTCATGGACTCGTGAAGAAGTTGATGGACGTCTCAAAGACATCATGACAAACATCTTTAACACAGCTAAAACAACTTCAGAAACATACGGTCTTGATAAAGACTACCTTGCAGGAGCTAACATTGCTGCCTTTGAAAATGTAGCAAATGCTATGATTGCACAAGGTATTGTTTAAGATTTATTTGCTTAATCCTCAATCGCTACGATTGGGGATTTTTATGTTGAATTAAAAAGTTGGAAAATTACTTACTTACCCCATTTTATCCCATTTCGGAGAAAATAGAAAAACCGCTACTCCTAAGAATAGCGGTTTAATCATGTTTTTAAGCTACAATGTAGTTGCTCTATTATTTTAGGATAACAGGGAAGATTTGGAAAAGGTATCACAGCTAATATAGTTATGATTGACTTTCTCTGATTCTATGATAAAATTTCTGTAAACTAATATTTGGAGAAATAAAAATGCTGAGTCTAGATCAAATACATTTACTATTGAATACTCCCGAAGATGAGTTTCATGATTTTAAACAAAAATGGCATCATTCAAAAACTGAATTGGTGCGTGATATCTTAAATTTTGTCAATACATCACATCACGAAGATTGTTATATCATCTTTGGAATTGATAATATCACTTTAGATATAATCGGTGTAAACAATGATGATAATAGAAGAAATGAAGAAGATCTAACAGATTTACTACATAAACTCTTTATATCAACAAATAATCAAATTAAAATTAGCATACAAACTGAAACTATAGACAACAAAGAAATTGACATCTTAATTATTCATGATACAGATAAAGTTCCTGTATTTTTAACAAAAGATTATAAACCTAAGAAAGATACTGCATTACCAAAAGGATTAATATATGCTAGAAATGGCTCTATAAATACTCCTAAAGACTCCTCTGCTCCTTTTGAGTTAATAAATAAGTTGTTTCTAAAGTTTAATCATACCGACTTAAATATCAAAGAGCAGTATTTTCATGTTTTAAAAGACTATAAAAATTGGTTCTTCATTGAAAATGAAGACGGAAGATTTTTTATTTATAATCCTAATCCCGATTTTTATATTAAACTTACCGACGATGATGCAAATCGTGACAAAACTATGCCCTATAGTTTAAATCAATACCAGACTAATATTGATTGGCAATTAGTACGACTTCGATATCGTCATCTTACAATTGACGAATGTATGGCTATGTATTTAGATCAAGGTAATTGTCTAGTCCCTTCCCCTGAAGTAGAAAGTTTTAAAATAGATTATCAGGAGACTATTTATTATCACTGTTTATACAAAAATACTTTAAAGTACCAATTGCTGAAAGTATTTTCTTCAATACCTGGTCTCGAAAAATATCCTTTAGATAGATTTAAAAATAATATAGTAATTTATGATGATAAAATAGAATTGGAAAAGACTCACAACTTAATAAAAAGTAATTTTTCAATAGAAGAGATAATGAAGCAACTAGTCGTTTCAAAAAAAGATTTGAATTTATACTTTAAAAAGGCGAAACAAAAAAATCCTGACTATAATAGTCAAGAAAATGAAAAAAACTTAACTGAACTAAACTTAATTAAGTTATTAAAAAGTTTTCAAAAAAGTATATCTTGATAATCTACTATCACATTTTCAACTACTTAAACATGCAATACAAGGCATAGGAATTAGTTTATTTAAAAAAACTAATTCCTATGCCTTAATCATTATTAATTAACAACATCAACTAAACTAGATTGAATCAGTAATGAATAGATTTCATTAATATTTCTATTGTTTTGCGACCTATTATTTCTCAATTTACAGTATGTAAAGATTAGGTAACTTTTTGCTCTTGAAAGTGCGACAAAGAAGGCACTCTTATCTTCTTCAGGTTGATCATTAAAACTCCAGAATGCAGAATCCTCCAAGCCTAAAAAATAGACTACCTCATATTCTAATCCTTTACTCTTATGGATAGTCATAATTGGAATTGAGTTTTCACCCTTGAAACTAGAGACTATATCTAGCCATTCACCTTGTGTTTGAGAATATTCTTTGTATAATAACTTTGAAAAGTTCTTGACAATGATATCTAGGTCACTTTTCCCATTGTATGTTGAAAAGTTGGAAATAATTCTTTTTTCATCTATTTTTTCAATAATACAATCAATTAATTTTAGCATACTTTCTTCATTGGGAATAAAATTTGAAATTAGGTAAGTAATATCACTAACTATAGTGTCAATCTCCTTATAGGATTTTGCTAAAATTAATTCATCAGTAAACTCAGCTATTCCATTGATATTTCCATAAAAATTACTAATATTTTCCCAAATTAAAGGATCTCGTTTTCCTTGACTGCATGATATTAAATCTAATAATAGGTTACAAGTAGGGTCTTTTAAAAGCTCTTGATATTCATTTTCAATTCTTACTTTAATCCCTTTACTGCTTAATGTAGTTATCAATTTTGAACTATAATCATCAACCTTCTGTTTTGCTAGGATACAAATTTCTGATGGTCGTATACCTCCTTGAATTTTTGATTCTATATCATTTGCAATTAACTCAGCTTCTAAACTTTCATTTTCAAATTCAAATAATGTTATTTCACCCTCTTGAAATTCTGGATAATTATTTGTCTGAATAGAACTGTGATTACTATTTAATATCTGATGAACCTCTTTTTGAAATTCTACAAGTTTAGGTACAGAACGGTGATTCATCAACAATTGATATTCATTTGAATTAAAGTCTTGAATATAGTCTGGAAAAATATCAGGATTCGCACCTGCCCATCTCATAATGGCTTGCTTATTATCTCCAACTGCTGTTAATTTACAAGACGAACCTAAAAAACAAGTTTTTAATAAATTATACTGGGCATATGTAGTATCCTGAAATTCATCTAGAAATACAAAATCGTATGTCATTTGAAGTGCTTTACGGATGTATTCGTTAGTAGCTATTATTTGAGTACTCAACTTTGTTATTTGCCTATACAAGAGAACCGGCTTATTATCTTGTGTTCCATTTAGTAAATCCTTTTTTAATTTGTGAGTATTCCCGTCATTAAGTATAATATTTTCGACAAAATTTCTTATATCTGACATTCTCCATCCATTAACATTAATTCCATTCATAGAGAGTAGTTCTTTTATAGTATCCCAATCTTCAATCAAATAATCTCTTGATGGTCGTATATCCTCAGGTAGAACATCTCTAAATTGGTCTAAAATTCTCTTTTCAAAAGCCGAATAGGTTAATGAGGTAAAACGAGAAGCATATTCATCACCATAACGTTTCTTAACTCTTTCTTTCAAATTTGATGCAGCATCCGTTTTGAAACTTAATGCTAGAATTTTTTTCGGAGAAACGCATTTATTTGTAGAGAATAAATAGTCTAACTTTTGAGCTAGTAATTCAGTTTTCCCCGCACCGGGTCCAGCAATGACTAAACAGTTAGTCACATCTTTGACGGCTCCTAATGCAGTCTCTTCTAAAATGATATCTCCTTTAGGAAGCCACTCCTCACTCTTCACCATGTTCAATATCTCCAAGTAATTCTTCAGCACGGTTAACTATTTTTTCAAATACAGGGGGTAGATTTCTTGTTAATTCATCATCACTAATAGATGATAAAAATTGCATATGAGTTGTTGGCTTTCCTCTACCTAAAAAGAAATATTGATACCAAATCATTAATTCTTTCTCTTCTCTAGTAAAACTATCCCCCGGTCCACTCTTATCCTTTAAAGTAGCTATCTTTGCTTCTTCTATACGTTTTTCGAGACCTTCTAACTGCAATTTATCAATACGATCCAAATCAGTTAATTTTACTTTTTTACAATTCCCGCCTGAATCAGCATATGAAATGACTGGTCCTTCTTTCGAAGATAACATATCCGGATAATATTTCCTATAATGTTGTAACATTAAGAAGTCAATATCAAGCGGCGCAGAAAAGAACACATTGAACTTTTCTAACATTTTAATCCACCCCTCAAGCAACTGATTATCAGGTCTATCAATCTTCCAGTCCTTTATTTTATCAATCTCATCATCATCTAGAACTCGTGATTTTTGAGATTCGGTTGTTACAGTAACAAGTTTTTCTTTAGCAACTCCATTTAGTATCAATTGTTTTATTGCATATTGAATTCTTCCCCAGCCACCTCCATATCTTTCGTTATCGAAATCTAATAAGGTAATATGAGGAATCCTGAGAGCGTTCAATAATTTCCAAAAATAATTAACATGCCTACCTCCTAAAGGAACTACTGAAATCTGAGAACTATCAATTTCCAGTCCAAATAAATCAAAAAACTTTGGTAATAGCAGTTCCTCACTATCACCTTCACCCAATACTACTAACTTTGCAAAATATAGTTCAGGATAAGCTTGAATTGCTCCCTTAATGTATTTATAAGACTCATCACTCGATTGAGGTAACTGTATATCAGAAACAATGGTTTGAAGAACACTGTCATTATTTTCTATTCTTAAATACCTCAAATTTTCTGGGTCAATTCTTTTTACAATAACTGGAGAATGTGAAGTTAAAATTACTTGAGAGTTGTCATTATTGCCTAATTGCTTAAACCTTTTTATCAGTTTTCCAATGTGATGTGGAGCAATATGATTTTCTGGTTCCTCTATTGCTAAGATAGTTAGTATTGGAGGTACCAACTTAAATCTTGGATTATCAGGATTCTCTTCACGGTCTTTGGTAATTTCTAACTCAATATCAAGTATCGAATCAACAAGTGAAAAATAAAAAATAGATCTCAGTCCATCTCCTAGATCTGAAACTGTAAATGCTTCTTCAGTGGTTGTTGGTGAAAATTTTAAGGCAATCTGTCTAAGTGCTGCCGCCATCTCAGAAGAATTAATAATCAACTCTGCTTGAGAAAAACGGTTATCTTCATGATATAATTCCCATGATTTCTGAATCTCATTGTTGATCTGAGTTAATGCTCCATTTTCAGATAAAAAGGTGTTATTCAACTCATCAATTTTATCTTTAATTTCATTTATCTCATCTTTAGTCCAATTTATACTATTTACCAACCTACTTAACATACTACCTGAAGCATTACCCAACTCCTTCTCAGGTGTTCTTGAAGCTGGTACATAAAGTACCCTAATTTTATCCAAATCCTTTCTAGAAGCACGATGTTTGTCTTCATCTCTAATAGTATCTTCATCAGATGAAATATAATAAATTTGAGTATCAATACTTCCTTCAACTGTTCCATCATCTTCCCAGGAAGATTCTAATCTGATTCGTAAAAAAGGTTTTGCACCATCTTGAGAAACTGTAAAGTGCTCGAAAAATGTTGGAATGGCTGGTCCATAGACAGTTCCAGCAAGTTCATCAAACTCAAAAATAGTTTCTATAAAAAGATTTCTTGTGTTTTCACCAGGTCTTAACCCTTTTGGTAAATGAAAATCACTTTTTCGAATGATTCTATCACTTTGTTTATCTGAAAACAACTTACTCAATGCCTGTAATACAGTTGTCTTTCCTGAACTATTATTCCCTATCAGTACAGTTTGATTATTAAAGTTAATTGCTTGACACTCCCCAAAAGATCTAAAATTATTAATAACCATTTTTGTTAACTTCATTACTTGTCCTCGTTTCCTAAATTCAACTGTTTTAATTTTAAGTGCTATTTTCCACCTTCAACATATCTTCCTCAACCTTACTCTATTACCCAAAAAGGCATCATTGAAGAGTGACAGATGCTTAACCTTGATCTATTTTTCAAGCATAGACACATCTTCTATGAATTCCTGGCAAATAGTGTCTATAAATTCTGTTGAAATGGTACTTGTTCCGTTTTTATAACAGCTAAGGGCTATTGACTAAAATTTATACAATTCGAGCAAATCTGTTTTTGTCATGCCATGTGTCTTTAGTAGAATTTTATATTGTTACCAATTATAGTATGCTCCTTTTACTTGATAACACTATTATAACATTTAAAAATTAAAAAAATAGGTTCTAAATTAATAGAAAGTATAATACTAAAATTAGAATTTTTCGTGATAATCCTATAAAATGTTACTTTTCTAATAAACTAGTACTTATTTCCTTCAAACTACACAACTCTCTAGTTGTTGTAAGTTTGTAATTGACTCAAAAGTATTCGATATAATTTCAAAACAGTGTTTTAATTTATAGTTGGCCAATATCATCTAATTTTAACTAAAAAAATCATTATACAAATCAAGATACTAAAGATTAATTTATGGTATACTAGTGATAATAAATAGTTATCGGTAGGAAAGAGGGGTGCGAATATACATGATTGACTTGGTAAAATTTGTGAATAACACTCTAGAAAAATATCAATATTATATTATTGACAATAAAAAAAAGATATTCTTAGTCTGTCCAACTAAGTATTTAACTAACAGCGGTGAGAAGGGGGATAGATTTTCAGAGTTCTTTTCTTTATCTGAATTAGAGCAAGTATTAAAGTGTTTTCAATCACTAGGGATTTACACTGAAGTCTTTTTTGAGACTAATTCACTATTTTCAAAACTACTCTCGCTAGATGCTAATAAAATGAGTGATATCATTGTTTTTGAACACACAGAAAGTAATGGAATATGTGCTGGAGATAGTCTTATCCCTGCATTTTGTGAGACCAATGGTATTAAGCATATTGGGCCAAGTCCATATATAAATGCATTATTAAGTAATAAATTTCACTGGAGTATTTTATTACGTAACTACGGATTTGATATGCCGGAGTCGTTTCTGTATCAATATCAAAAAAAATGGCTTGCTGATTGCAAGCCACAAGAGGGGGAGCTGATATTTATTAAGCCTAATTCAGGTTACTGTAGCATTGGTGTTGATCATCTTTCAAAATGTCATTTAAATCAAGAGACTTGTGATTTACTAGATAAAAGAGTAGAGACGTATCAACAGGAGTTTATCGTTCAGCGTTTCATTGAAGGAGTTGAATATGAAGTTCCATTTTTCGTGGACTATTCTGGGCAAATTCACGTATTGCCACCTATTCGTATTCATCATAATGAACAGAAAGATTTCCTTGATTTTCATGATGTTTTAACTGATGAATATACATTTAGTATTGAAACTGATTCAGAAATTCTTTCGACTTTAAATCAAGTAGTCTCCGAAGCTGTTTCTTTTCTAAGATTTGATAAATTCGGAAGAATTGATATCAAATATTCTCAAGGAAAAGCTTATATTTTTGATATCAATACTTATCCTCATTATATTGAACATAGTTCTTTTTATAAGTCTATTCATAGCATATATAAAGAAAATACATTAGATATCATAATGAAGTTACTTCTTGGAAACTTATTCCCAGATTTCTAATGGACTAAGTAATAGTAATTGCCCCCAATGTTGCCAAATAATTCCAATTTCTTCAGGATAGTATTTTAATAGAAAACTATTATATTGAATAACATCCAATTCCGTATGTTCTAGTTCAATTACCAACTGTTTCATTTGTTTAGACAGTAATTGATTTCTTTTCTTAAAATAATTTTGACTTTGACTATCAGGAAGAGAACTCAGTAATTCCTCAATGATTGCAAGTGCTGAATCTTTGTTTCCTAGGAAGAGGTTTATAAAGGCATAGTTATTATAGATATAGTATTTATAATAACTATCAACATCGGTATTGCGATTAATTGAAAAATATGCTTCCTTAATCAAGGGGAGACTGGTTTCTAGATCTCCTTTTAAAAAGTACATTACAGCAAAATTACTTTTGATTAAATCAACATCTGGTAGCGAATTTGGGTGAATATTTTCAAGAATTTCTGCATTTATGCTATCTTTATTAACAAAGTCCAGCAAAGAAATGTTGTTGATCAACATAATATTGCCAAAGGAATAACATGGAACAATACCATCTTCTAATTCTTGTAGCAACTGCTTTGCTATTCTATTAGCAGTTCTATATTGCAGTGTCAAGTATAGATTTGAGAGGTAATTAATCGTAGCTACGATATAATGTTTTGGATATTGAGATTTATGAGTATTGAAATAGTTATAGGCTTCCTGTAGACTTTTTTCTGCTATTTCAACAGAATATTCCATATTGCTATTAAGTTTTTGAGCATAATACAATAAATCTATATAACTATTTTGAGGAAATTGAGCGATAATTTCCTCAATTTTTTTATTCACTGAATCAATTTTCTCTAATTGCGATAGTTCTAATAAAATATTTTTTTTAAGAATTAAAAATTTTAATAAATATTCCTTGTGGATTTCTTGAGCATCTAGTCTATTAATTTCTAGTTCAATTTCTGTTAATAGTTCTTTTTGTCTAATTATATCAATAAATTGATTGTATAGAGTTTGAAATTTTATATCCAAGATTTCCAATTTTAAATAAGGATGAAAATCTGAAGTTTTTTCTATTAATTTTAAAACATCTTCAAAATTTCCTGAGATAAAATAGTTAATAGCAGAAATAATTAATTCATATTGTTCTTGAATTTTTTCTCTTAATGGATCTTCTTTTGTGGCAGATATATTTAAGCGCTTAAAGTCAGATATATTATTTAGAACTTGGGATATTTCTGATTCTTCTATGAGACCTAATTTACTAGCAAGGAGATGACGGTCTTGATAATTTCCTGGATAAATAATATCAAAGCATCTTAAAATAATTACACTATACTCATAACGTTCCGTATCTTTCCATTCTTCTAGGGCATATAAGACATAATCACTAGCAAAACTATAATAATCAGTCGTTTCGATCAACAGATTTTCATTAATACAATCATTCAAATAAGATTCTAGTTGAATTTGATTTAAAAAATTAGTTGCTAAATTTTTATTAATATTTGTTTTATCAATTAATGAGATATTCCTAAGAACAGAGTAAAGATTTTCACCGTTAGGCTTCGTCAGCAATTCTTCTTTGAGTGTTTTTTGTATATTAAACCTTTTTATGTTATTTCCCAGTATCATTTGCTGAATAATAGTTACTAAATGTAAGTTCCCATTTATTAGGCTATATATACTTTTTAACTGAGTATCATCAATTTTTTGTTTATTAACAATTTGTTGAAAATCTTCAAATGAAAGTTTTTCGACATGCAGTGTCTTCGAATTTTTAATACTTTTTGTTGTTGTAAAAATAATTGTTAAATTATCAAAAACTGAGCTTGATTGATATTTTAATAATTTATAAAAAAATTGTTTCACAACATCTGACTGCTTATCAAAATCATCTATTAAGAGAATTACTTCGTTTTTTTGAAGAAATTTTGAAAGTATTCTAAATTTACTTTTATAGTACTCATCAGATTCAGTTTCAAAGGTATGATTTTTTCTAAAAGTGGATAATAAGTTTTTTACCAATTCTCCAATCGGCAAATCTATTCCTACGGCTAGTCTTGAATCACTTAGAGTATTTGAGAATTTTATTGCCCAATTCTTTGAATTAAGTTCCTCAAAAAATCTCTCAAAAGTCATGAGATTTTGATTTATTTTAAAAATTGAATATGGCTTATTCTGGTAGTATTCATCGATTTTTGATATTATTGTGCTTTTTCCATATCCTTTTTCGCCAACTATAGAAATAATTTTATCAGAAATATTACCAAACAGACTGTCATTTATTTCATCAGTGACTCGAGATACTATCTTTTCAATATGAGGGAAGTAGTCCAAATTCATTTCTCCTACCGATAACTATTTATTATCACTATACAAAGCACCCAAATAGGTTTATAATAGCATGATTATTGATAAAGGAGATTTTTATGGATTATAAACTTATTTCTAATTACTTAGATTATTGCAAAACTCATAAGCGTTTGAGTTCACACACGATTCGCGCTTATAAGAATGATCTTATGCAATTTTATAACTCAGACTATGATAATGTCGAATCCTATATAGAACACTTGACACAATCTAACATAAAAACGAATACATTAAGAAGAAAAATTGCTTGTATGAAGGTGTTTTATAACTATCTAAAATACCAGAACATAATTGAAGAGAACCCCTTCAATCAATTGCGTTTTCAATTTAGAACTGAAAAAATATTGCCTAAAACGATTCCGTATGACATTCTGAAAAGTATTTTTTTATATTTAGAGCAGAGAGTAGTTCTAGCTAAAACTGATTATCAAAAACAACACGCTGAAAGAAATCTACTAATTATTTCACTTTTACTTTCAACAGGCATCAGAATTTCTGAACTTTGCCACATTCATCTCAAAGATATTAATCTTTCCAATAAGACACTCCATATTATAGGAAAGAGTAAGAAAGAACGTATCCTATTTTTAGGAGATCAAAAAACATTCAATTTATTAGAAACATATATAAATAAAACAAGAAATGAATCCAATGATTTCTTGTTCCCAGGGAAACATTCACTTAAACCATTGTCAGAGCAAAGTGTACGTTTAGTAATAAAGAGAATCGTTGAACAAAATAACTTTTCTAGAACTATTACACCGCATATGTTTAGACATAGCTTTGCGACAATGCTTCTAGATAGTGATGTAGATATTCGATATATTCAACAAATTCTTGGACATAGTTCTATATCGATCACACAAATCTATACTCACGTATCTCATTCAAAGCAAAAAGAAATACTTAGTTCTTTTAATCCCGTATCAGTAATTCATTCTGAAATCGAGTAAGAGAACTTTCCAAAGCCTACAGTTTAGTTCATCTAAAATTAATTTTTGTAGTTCGACTTTAGTTAATAGATTTTATGCTCAACAAAAGCAAAAAACATATAAAACTTCATTTTGAATCAGCATTTATACTAGATTTCGTATTAAGAACTCCATAATTGTTTTTCTAAAATATAACTTTCAAATATCCTTAAATATAGATGAGGAAAAACTCAATCTCAGAAGAAAATGGAGTAAATCTTCCTACAAGAAAACGCATAGTATCAAGTTTGAACTGCACCCCAAAAGTTAGACAGAAAAAATCTAACTTTTGGAGTGTTTTTATTATGAAATTAACTTATGATGATAAAGTTCAAATCTATGAACTTAGAAAAAAAGGATATAGCTTAGAGAAGCTTTCAAATAAATTTGGGATAAACAATTCTAATATTAGGTACATGATTAAATTGATTGATCGTTACGGAATAGAGTTCGTCAAAAAAGGAAAAAATCGTTACTATTCTCCTGATTTAAAACAAGAAATGATTCATAAAGTCTTACATGAAGGCTGGACTAAAGATAGAGTTTCTCTTGAATACGGCCTCCCAAGTCGTACGATACTTCTTAACTGGCTAGCACAATACAAGAAAAACGGGTATACTATTGTTGAGAAAACAAGAGGGAGAGTACCTAAAATGGGACAGAAGCCAAAAATGAGACCTGAAGAGAGGACAGAATTAG
>NZ_NCVN01000081.1:0-118252 GCF_002096925.1 Streptococcus mitis
GTTCATAGATCTGAACTTTATCATCATAACTCAATTTCATAATAAAACACCCCAAAAGTTAGATTTTTTCTGTCTAACTTTTGGGGTGCAGTACATTCCTAGGCTTTCTTTTTACAAATTATTTTCCAAGGTAGTATTCAGAAACTACGTTCAATTTTTCGTCGAATTCGAATACCAATGGTGGGAAGTTAGGGATTTCCACGTCCATGATTTCGTCATCTGACAAACCTTTGATGTGTTTTACAAGGGCACGGATTGAGTTACCGTGAGCTCCTACGAATACGTTTTTACCACCTTTAAGAGCTGGAGCGATTTTATCT
Organism: Streptococcus mitis; assembly: GCF_002096925.1. Taxonomy (GTDB): domain Bacteria; phylum Bacillota; class Bacilli; order Lactobacillales; family Streptococcaceae; genus Streptococcus; species Streptococcus mitis_AF. The sequence goes on from NZ_NCVN01000081.1 coordinate 321, forward strand.
TCCCAGAATGGAAGGGCACGTTCCAAAGTCACTTTCAAGTTTTCAGCATCTGGGATTACTGAGTCATCAAGTGAAGCATAACGACGGTCTGTGTGAGCTGAGTGCTCATCATCACGATCCATGTTTGGAGGCAATACATCGTATGAACGACGCCAGATGTGAACTTGCTCATCACCAAATTGTTCAGCAGCTTCAGCTTTGTTTTTACCAGTCAAACCACCGTAGTGACGTTCGTTCAAACGCCATGATTTTTCAACTGGAACCCACAATTGGTCAGAAGCTTCAAGAGCCAAGTTAGTTGTTTTGATCGCACGTTTCAATACTGAAGTGTAAGCTTGGTCAAATTCGATACCAGCTTCTTTGATCAATTTACCAGCGTCAATCGCTTGTTGTGTACCTTTTTCAGACAAATCAACATCAGCCCAACCAGTGAAAAGGTTAGCTTTGTTCCATTCAGACTCACCGTGGCGAGCAAAAACCAATTTTACCATTAGATGGATTCTCCTTTAAATTTTCCGAGGTTTTCCCTCGTTTATCTATTCTATTTTACACAATTTTTCACAAAAAAGCTAGTTAAAATCGACAAGTTCTGACAGTCAGGAAGTAAAGTCCTCTCATCCTGATTAGGAACTTCTATAATTCATTACTTTTTATTTGCAAAAATAGAGGTTCTAAAATCATTTGTTTGGTCTAGGTAGGCTTTAAAGACTGCTCTCTTAAGTTTATGGACGGCACTGTCAGTTTCTGGGTTATAGTCACTCCAACGCGTACCTTCCGCATCCTGTAAAACAGCTTGGTCCATCAGTTCTTGCAACTCATTTACTCTTTGAATGGTTTTCGTGGCATTGCTCATCCATGATTGCGTCGGATCTTTAAAAGTAACTTTATTCAAATGATCAAACTGAGCAACGCGTTCTTGATACATAGCTTTTTTAAAGGCTGCCCAAGATGAATACTGACCACCAAATAGCTTTTCTAAAACAAGTTTATCTGTCACTAATCCTTGCTTTTTACCGTAGAGATTGATTGTCTGACCATTTTGTTTAGCAATTTCTTCATATTGGTTGGAAATATATGGAACCATACCATCTTTATATCCTTTAGCAGCTAAGAGTTCATAAGCTATCCGGCGTCCCATAAGATCTCCAGGAGTTCCTTTCTCACTGCTCAATGCTGAAAAGATTGGTGCAAAGAGTTTAATCGTAAAATAGCCATTTCTCTCATAAGTACCAGCCTGATACTCACGAGCCGAAAGAATATTATTGTCAATCAAACTATCAAAGTTGGTTAGTCTCTTTGCCTCTTCTTCTGTCAATTCTTTGACTACGTTAGTGGCATAAACCTCATTTCCATCTACTGGATCTTTCACATACTTGTTCTCAATTTTTCTGAGAGCTTCCATTTTCTGGGAAACATTCAGTTTCTTAACAATAGATTGCCCTTCAAGATATTCCAACAGATAGATGAGGTCAAACATGTTATGAGCATATTTCTGGAGATCGGCTGCATCTTTGAATCGTTCCGTCGGATCTAAGACTTGTAGACGGGATCCTTCCATGCTATCTGATTTTGAATGTTTCAAGATTGAGTTAATGGTAATGGTCGCATCATTTGGATGATCTGGCGCTTGTAATAAGCCTTTAGCAAAGAACTCAGGACCAAGACCACTTCTTCTACCATAGCCACCAAGATAGATATCCTGATCTGAATCATGGGTCATCTCATGGGTATACGTAATAGCGCCATCCTTATCCAACATACGGTAAGACATATAATAGACACCATCTCCTGTTGCGTATGCACCGTGATGATTATGAACCACCTTGTTACCAACTGGTCCAAAGAATTGTTGCATTGCAGGATTTGAATTCTCAAAGTCTGCGATTGTTGAAGCCTTTCCTTCAGTATGATCATCACCAAATTTATAGGCATCATAAAGCAGGATCGTACGATAGAGTTTTTCACGTGACTGTTCATCCAAAATACGATACCAATAATCATAGTGATCTCGCTGACGCTTGGCGGTTTCACGCGCATTATCTTCAACAAACTTATTGAGTTCATCTCCAGCTTTATAGTCACTGTTGCGGTAGCGATCGTAAGCGCCAAATCCTAGACTAGACAAGGTTGAGATGACAAATACAGATCTTTCTGGCAAAGTAAGGAGAGGCAAGACCATATTGCGGTATTTCCAAATACTACTAGTAATTCGGTCATAAACACCGATAGAATACTTAGTCCCTGCTTGCTCTTGCTTAGCTTTGACCTCTGCAATAGTGGATTTTTCTTCGACAATGAAAGCTTTGGTCTGTTTTTTAAACCAGTCATTGTTGCTAGTGTTTGGTAAAAAGACTTTTCGGTAATTTTCTAGCGTGCTAAACAAATCTGTCGTTCCATGATGGCTGGCAAGACTGATACCATAAGTATCAACGTTGTTCTTAGCAAGCAGATTATTAAATCCTGATTTCCCTAACTCAATCAAAGTATCTAACGGAGATGCATTTCCTTTGCCAAAGAAATCAAGGTGATACAAGACCAAGTCTTTAATATTAACCTGACCATAGCTAAAGTTATACCAACGCTCTAAATAGCTCATACCAAGAAGCAAGGCTTCCTTGTTGCGCTTGATTTTATCTACGATGTAACCTGTCATTACTTGATTGTTTTCCACTAGACCAGCATCCGCTGACAAGAGTTTTCTCAGACTTTCTTCTAGATGTTCCTTCGTTTTAGTAAACTGTTCTTCTAAATAGAGCTCGGTTTGCTTCACTTTTGGTGAAATAGCAAGTGTGTTTCTAATAGCGTCTGAATGATAATTTACCTTCTTCAATTCTGGTAAGACTTGCTGGATAATCGTTTCTTGATTATACAAGAATTGGTTTGGCGTATAGAGAAGCCCCGTATCTCCTAGACTATATTCTGCTAACTTAGCAAAATCAGTCTGGTACTTGAGCTGGAATGTTTCAGAGGAATGATCCTGGTAATGGAGCAAGAGTTTGTTTGCAGTCTGTTTGTTGGAAATAATATCTGTGATGACTTGGTCATCCTTCATCATGACTGCTGACAAGAGTTCTTTTTGATATAAAAGACTGTTCTCGTTAACTAGGTTTCCGTATTTGACGATGGTTGCCTTGTTGTAGAAAGGTAGCAATTTTTCAATATTTTTATAAGCCAAGGCGCGCTGAGCTTGATAATGCTTCACCTTAGAAAAATCACTTTCTTTACTACCACTTGTTGAAAGAGGCTCCACTGTTGGAGGAGTGAGAGGAGTGATTTCTGCTTTTTTATTAGTCATTTCAGAAGCATCTAAAATTGTTCCTCTTTCTACAAATGATTCCTTGCTGACGACTTCTTCCCTGACCAAGGTGACATTGTAGACTCTATTAGCTTTGTTGCTGAATATATTAGCCACCTTCATTTCATTATAGTGGTAACCGGTAATAGCATTCCCGTTGGTTACATTGACATCACTTAGTACATTGGTCAATCTTCCTGCATGCTGTTCCTCATTCGTCTTTCGATCCCACAAATATCCAGCCACACCTGCAACTCTACCAAAGTGCTTGACATTGTTGATATCACCTTCAGCATAGCTATCCTGTATATGCGCATCTTGATCTACTAGACCTGCTAGCCCACCAACAGTCTGATCTGAACTATTCGTGTTGGAGGAAATGGCTACTGTCGCTTTTGACTTAGTCAGTGAAGCTCTGCCTCCTGTCAAATGACCGACCAAACCACCAATATTGTATGCCGCAGTCGTTTCGTAAGTATTAACAATTCTTCCCTTAAAACTGCTCTCTGTGATGCTTGATTGGTCTGCCTTAGCCAACAAACCACCGATACCACGTTCCCCAGCCAGAACACCATCGACATGAACTTGCTTAATCTTTGTGTTATCCGTAGCTTCATTGGCCAGTGAACCGATATCATCTTTACCTGAAATAGAGACATTTTTCAGACTCAATTTTTCTACTCTAGCCCCTCTCAATGTGGCAAACAGTGGCTTTTTCAAATTGTAAATAGCATACTGCTTACCATCTTTTTCACCAATCAACTGACCAGTAAAGGTGCCCTTGATGTAAGATCTGTCATCAGGTCCCAACTCCACTTCGTTGGCATTCAAGCTAGCCGCTAAATGATAGGTTCCAGAGAGATTCTTGTTGATTGCTTTAACCAGGTTGCTAAAGGAAGTGAAGGTTGTTGTTTCTTCTGTGGCCTTTTTTGCGAGATAGAAGGTGAAATTATCGACATATTTATTTTCTAGCTCTTGCTGGAGTTTCTCAGCTTTGGCTATGATTTTATAAACTGATTGTCCATTTTTTATTTCTGCAGTTATTGAAGCGACAGGTAGATAGACATCTTTGAATGACGACGATTTGACCTTAACAAAGTAAGTGTCTGGATTACTTGGAACACTGTCTAAAGAAACATGTTGTTTGTAAGTACCATTGATCTGACTATACAACTCCAGATCAGAAACATTTCTTAATTCGATTGTTTTTTCTGGATCTTTTTCTTTTGGTTTTTCAGCCGGATTTTCTGGTTTTTCTTGCTCAATATTGCCAGTATATTCTGGAAGAGGGGCAATTTGTTCGGGTTCAACAATCGCTCCGGATTGGGTACCTGTATAAGATGGTTTCGATGGTACCTGTTCTGGTTCGACTATTGCTCCAGATTGAATGCCGGTATATTCTGGTTTTTCATTTGTCTCAGGGGCTACAACAGCTCCCGATTGCTCACCTTTATATTCTGGCAAGGAAGGCTGAGTCTCCGGTTCGACGATGGCACCAGCTTGAGTTCCCTTGTACTCTGGTTGTGGAGCTACTTGCTCTGGTTCAACAACCGCTCCGGACTGGGTACCTGTATAAGATGGTTTCGATGGTACCTGTTCTGGTTCGACGATGGCTCCAGATTGGGTGCCAGTATATTCTGGTTTTTCGGCCGTCTCAGGGGCTACAACAGCTCCTGATTGCTCATCTTTATATTCTGGTAAGGAAGCATGGGTCTCTGGTTCAACAATCGCACCAGCTTGAGTTCCCTGATATTCAGGTAGCGGAGCTACTTGCTCTGGTTCAACAACCGCTCCGGACTGGATGCCTGTATAGGATGGATTCTCAGCCGTTTCTGGTTCGACAATTGCTCCAGATTGAATGCCAGTATATTCTGGTTTTTCGGCCGTCTCAGGGGCTACAACAGCTCCCGCTTGAGTTCCTGTATACTCTGGTGTTGGTGGCACCTGTTCAGGATCTACGATTGCTCCAGACTGTTCGCCTGTATAGGCTGGTTTGTCAGTCGTTTCTGGTTCCACCAAAGCCCCTGACTGGACACCCCCAACCTCTGGATCAACTTTTTCCGGTTCGATGATAGCACCAGCTTGGGTTCCCTGATACTCAGGTGATGGAGCGACTTGCTCGGGTTCAACAATCGCTCCTGCTTGGGTGCCTGTATAGGCTAGTTTTTCAGCTGTCTCTGGGGCTACAACAGCTCCAGATTGCTCGCCTTTATATTCTGGCAAAGAAGGCTGAGTCTCAGGTTCCACAATAGCACCGGATTGCGTTCCCTGATATTCAGGTAGCGGAGAAATTTTCTCTGCTTTGACTATTGCTCCAGATTGTGTGCCAGTATATTCTGGTTTTTCAGCTGTCTCTGGGGCTACAACAGCTCCAGATTGCTCACCTTTATATTCTGGTAAGGAAGCATGGGTCTCAGGCTCACCTTTTCTTGCAGAATGGGGTATTTCACTCGGTACAACTGCCTTCTTAGTCCCTTTTTCTACTATACGTGGTAAGGCTTCTTCTACCTTAGTCGAGAGAACTTCTCGGAAAATTTCTTGGTTTTCAACAGTGAAAATGCGAACAAGTTCAATCTTCTTCCCAGCACGACCTTCTTGTTTGACACGAATGGTTCCCTCTGTTAGATCTGAATTTTCTTGAACCACTTCTGAAAAGTCTAGTTTGGTTACAATCTCTTGGTCTTTGTATAGGAGCTCTGGTTTGTTCACTCGACCAGCCAAGACTTCATCCTGAGGATCCACACTAGCAATACCAGACGGTTTTGGATTGGATGAATCTTGAGAAGGGATTGGCTTCTCAGCAGGGCTTGTTGGAGACTGAGCTTTCTGCTCATCTCCTAACTTTTGTCCATCATTCTTGGTCTGAAAATGAGGTTGAACCGTATCTTCTAGTTTCTGATCCCTAGTAGCAGTTTCTTGCTGATTAATCTCTTTGTCTTGCTTAATATAGCCTAGGTAAGTATAACCTGATAGGGTGCGTGGCAAAGGCAGACTATCTCCTTGGGATAATTGATATTCTTGATTATATTGGAGCAAGAGTTGATTTTCAATAGCCTGAACCGAAGAAACCAAACCGCTCCCCATGCCTGTTATCAAAACAACCTTCAACAGTGCTTTCTTCTTGCCTTTCTTTATCGAAACAGCAAAAATAAGGAGTCCAATCGAAGCGAGGACTCCACCCGAAAGGACGGTAACCAGATTACTGTGCTCACCAGTATTAGGCAACTGACCTAGTTGAGATTTATCTTCCATACGATAGACCAGATAATAGGTACTCTCACTATCTTCAGCCACTTTAGGAATATCCTTTACAATCAAGTCCTTCTCTTGCTTACTTAACTCTGTATCTGTCACATATTTATAGTGAATAGATACATTTTCTTGAGCAAATACGGTCCCACTGCTAGCAATGGACACAAAAAATAAGCTTGAAATCGAAGCTGATACAAGACCAATTGCTAATTTTCGTAAGGAAAAACGATGTTGCTTCTCTCCAAAAAACTTTTTCATGCTATATCCTCTCTATTATTTTATCCATTTCAAAATAGAAGAAGCATTTTGCTTCCTCACTATGATAGACTTACAAGAAACAAAAATACTTCTATATATATTTTGATATATTCAATCTACAACCATCATTATACTATAAAAAGAGCTCCTTGTCTCAAATAAATGCTTTAGATTTTACGAATGAAATAGTTTATTTATCCTGTAAAATTTTCCGTCAATTGGTAACAAAAAATAAGGCTAACCGCCTTCATACTGTAATAAGTATTTCTAACAAAAATTCAATTCATTCCACCTCAGTTCGAAAGATATGATTCTTCAATTTCGAATTTTTTCAAAATTTCAAAGTATAAGAATTGCCAATAATTGTCATAATTTCTCCTATCTAGTCCACGAATGGGATCAATCCAACAGAACTACCTACGATAAACAATACAGACGGTGCAGGAGGCACACGCTCATCGTCCTTGAAATACACAATAGCCACAATTCTTAAAACTAAAATAGTAACTTTCATCAATCATGAAATCATTGAAAAATCGTCAACGCCCTTCAATTACCCTATTCTAACGCCAAATCAGAAGCGACCAATAATCTCATCAAACTTATCAAACGAAATGCCTTTGTTTTTCAGAACTTTGAAAACTTCAAAAAACGATTTTTATCGCTCTGGACATCAAAAAAGAAAGGACGAATTTTGTCCTTTCTCTATCTTAGCTTTTCTTTAATCCACTACTGCTGACAAAGAACCAATCTTAGAGTTTCTCCATTTACTCTAGTTGACAAAAACTCTATTTATAGTTCAACTTTAAATTTTTTGAGGCTTCCTAAAAATAATGAAGCACCAACAATAATGACGATTCCCCCGATCCATCCTAATAATGGAACCAATGCAAGTGCAGAGCCAATAATTAATAAGACTGAGGGTGCAATAGAAATTCTATTATCATCTTTATAGTATATTAGTGAGAGAATACCTAGAATTAAAATTCCAATTTTTACTAAACTAAAAATAATAAAAATAATTCCTAAGATGACACCAACAACTTCTTCATCATCAAATATAGAGGCAATCATAATTATAATAATTGGCAAAATGGTTAGAATAGTTCCTGTAACTAAACCAATGATACCATCTAATTGAGCAAGTGTTTTCTTTTTCATCAATATTTCCTTTTCATTAAAAATTAATATTATACATTAATTTTGTTTAATATTTTCTTTTATGTCAAACTAAAATACACACACAGAAAACTTTTTTAATCTATAATTCGATTATTTCTCTTCAAATCCTTCTGCGACTGCTTCCGCAAAGTTTTCTTCTACGATGCTTGCACAGTGGTCACAGATAACTGCGTGGTAGCTACGTTCTGCTGTTGTTGGGTCGATACGACGGCAACGGTCACATACTTCACCTGCAGCGCGTTCAACTGTGAAGGATACATCTTCGAAGCTAACGGCAGCTTCTGGAGCTGGTCCTTCTGCGATGGTCAAGTCTGACACAATCAAAAGTTGAGCTACATTGCTGTTTACTGCTTCGAGTAGAGTTTTCACAACTTCGTTTGGATAAACTGTCAAGTGTGCTTCAAGCGATTTACCAATAACTTTAGCATTACGGGCTTCTTCCAAGGCTTTTTGAGCTTGTCCACGGAAGTCCATAAAGGCTGCCCATGTATCCAAGATTTCTTCTTGGTTAGCAAAAGTTTCTGCTTCTGGCAATTCTGATAATTGAACGAAGTCTTCAGCTTCAAACTCAAGATATGACCAGATTTCTTCCGCAGTGTGAGGAAGGATTGGTGTCAAGAGTTTGGTGATTTTCACAAGAATGTCATAGAAAACAGTTTGCATTTGACGGCGTTCCAATGATTTGGCACCTTCGATGTAAACAACATCTTTAGCAAAATCAAGGTAGAAGGCTGACAAATCAACGTTGATAAAGTTCACCAAGGCCTTGTAGATTGTCAAGAATTCAAAGTCCTCATAGGCATCACGAATGGTCTTGACAAGCTGGTTAAAGCGAATCGTCATGTACTTATCAACTGAACGAAGCTCATCATAAGCTACTGCATCTTGAGCTGGGTTAAAGTCAGATGTATTGGCAATCAAGAAACGAAGGGTATTACGGATCTTACGGTAAGTTTCAGAGACTTGGCTCAAGATATCCATAGAGATACGAACGTCGTTACTTGAGTCAACACTTGTTACCCAAAGACGCAAGATTTCAGCACCAAATTGTTTTTCAACATCGCTTGGAGCAATGGTATTTCCAAGAGATTTAGACATCTTCTCACCTTTACCGTCAAGGGCAAATCCTTGTGACAGAATTTGTTTGTAAGGTGCTACACCATGGTTGGCAACAGATGTGATGAGTGAAGAGTTGAACCAACCACGGTACTGGTCAGAACCTTCTAGGTAAAGGTCTGCTGGGTAAGTCAACTCAGGACGGTTTACTACCACTCCATTCCATGATGAACCTGAGTCAAACCAAACGTCCATGATATCAGTTTCTTTTTTGAACTCGCCGTTTGGTGAACCTGGATGAGTAAATCCTTCTGGTAAAAGGTCTTTGGCATCACGTTCCCACCAAATGCTTGAACCATGTTCCTCAAAGAGTTGAGCCACATGTTCAATCGTTTCAGCAGTCATGATCGCTGTACCATCTTCAGCGTAGAAAATTGGAAGCGGAACACCCCAAGCACGTTGACGAGAGATAACCCAGTCGCCACGGTCACGAATCATATTGTAAAGACGAACTTTACCCCATTCTGAGTGGAATTTCACTTTTTCAATTTCATCCAAGATTTCTTGGCGGAATTTAGAAACTGAGGCAAACCATTGTGGTACTGCACGCCAGATAATTGGTTTCTTAGTACGCCAGTCAAATGGGTATGAGTGAGAGATTTCTTCTTGGGCAAGAAGGAGGTTACCAAGTTTTTCAATAACAGTTGGGACAACCTTATCATAGAATTGACCTTCAAACTCAGGACCAGCATTCTTCATCATGATACCACGTTCGTCAACAGTCACTGCGACTTCAAGACCATTAGCAATACCAACATTGTAGTCGTCCTCACCAAAACCAGGGGCTGTATGGACAATACCAGTACCAGAGTCAGTGGTAACGTGATCACCAAGGATAACCAACTCATCTACAGCTGTATCCCATGGGTGTTCTGTTACGATGTAGTTCAATTCTTGACCACGGTAAGTTGCCAAAACTTGAACATCACCCCAACCAAACTTCTCAGACAAGCTAGCCAACAATTCTGCAGCAACCACAAACTTGCGATCTTCACCAGCAGGTTGAACCAAAACGTAATCAATATCTGCACCAACAGTCAGACCACGAGAAGCTGTGATGGTAAATGGAGTTGTTGTCCAGACTACGATATAAGTATCTGTATCTAGAACACCTTTGCCATCTTTTACCTTGTTGGCATAGTAAAGGGAAGTTGAAACCAAATCATGGTATTCAATCTCCGCTTCAGCAAGGGCTGACTCAGATGACCAAGACCAGTAAACTGGTTTTGCACCACGGTAGATATAACCTTTATTAGCCATCTCACCAAATACACGGATTTGAGCTGCTTCATAGTCAGGAGTCAAAGTCACATATGGATTTTCCCAGTCACCAGAAACACCCAAACGTTTGAAGTCTTCGCGTTGTTTATCTACTTGAGAAAGAGCGTATTCACGGCAAAGTTTCAAGTACTCAACCAAGTCCATTTCTTTACGTTTGACACCTTGTTTTGCCAAAACTTGCTCGATTGGCAGACCATGAGTGTCCCAACCTGGGATAAATGGTGCGTAAAAACCTGACATTGATTTTGAACGAACAATGATATCTTTTGAAATTTTGTTCATAGCGTGTCCAACGTGAATATTTCCGTTCGCGTATGGAGGGCCATCATGCAAGGTGAAATGAGGTTTTCCTTGGTTCAATTCTTGACGACGTTGATAAAGCTTTGCATCTTCCCACTCCTTTTGCCAAACTGGCTCTTTGGTAGGAAGTCCTGCACGCATTGGGAAAGCTGTTTTCCCAAGGTTAAGGGTATCTTTGAGTTTCATGGTATCTCCTTTATAAATAATAACAAATTAAAAACCACGACTGCCAAAAAGGACGAAAATCGTGGTACCACCTTTATTCGGAAAAAGATTTAGTCTTTCTCCCTCTTATCCCGTAACGTGGGGAACGTCAAATCTTACTAGCTTCAGACTTGAGTTTTTGAGAGGATAATCTTATCATTAGGGATTACAGGACTCACACCATCTCCTGCTCGCTGGAAATATAAGGATAAGATATTGTTCTCAGATTATTTCTTATAAAATTGTAACAGATTCTTGCGGTGCCGCAAAACCTGGTTCTGAGTTTACAGCTTCAGTAGCTGGTGTTGGACCTGAGTAATGGCTTGGAGCTACTTCTGGCTCCTCATACATTGGACCAACTGGATGAGCTGGACTTTCTTCAACAACCGGAGCTGGTGAAACCACTTGTTCTTGTTCAGCTCTTGCTTCGGCTTCTGCAAGTTCCTTATTAGCCGCTTCGATACGCGCTTGCAACTCTGCCATTTCCTCGGGAGAAAACTGGCGAGTAATATCAATTGGTTCTTCCTCTGGATGTTGTTGCAAGACAGAATCACCTAAGACTTCGCTGACCACTTCTTTGAAAGCCTCATCACTTGTCTGAAGATAAGTAGCTGTTGGACGAAGAATATCTTCCCAATCTGAAGATTCAACAATTGCTAACTGGCTCTCAATTGTAGATTTGAGACGTTGGTGGAAGACACGGCTCTTGTTCTTCAATTCTTCTGTTTCAACAGCAACTTTCTTGGCATTATCAGTTGCTTGACGAAGAATTTCATTCGCCTTGTATTTAGCTTCTTCCAACAAACGTTGTGCATCCTGCTCTGCTTGGTGAATGATATTGTTTGAACGTTCAGTTGCAGCTTGTTTTACTCGCTCAGCTGTATCTTGTGCAATCAATACAGACTGGCTCAATGAATCTTTCATCTCATCAAAGTAAGACAAACGCTCTTCCAAACTCTTAATATGTAAATCCTTATCATGATTAGAGCGAACCAAATCTTCATAATCACGGACTACAATATCTAAAAATTCATCTACTTCTTCTTGATCGAACCCTCTAAAGCGTGTGCTAAAGGTTTTATCTTTGATTTCTAACGATGTAATTGGCATATTTTTCCTCACTTACTTAATAACAATTGGACCGTTAATTTCTTTTTATCTTTTTTTGTTTGCCCATTATCTCTAACGAGTTTCAATCGACCAAATTTCCTAACACTAATCAAATCACCAACTTGAACTGCATAATCTGATTTTTCAACTAAATGGTAATTCACTTGGACTGCCTGTTTTTCAATTAACTGACTTACCTGATTTCTAGACAGTTTTAATACACCTGCTAGAAAAACATCTAATCTAGAACTAGCAATACAAATATCTAATTCTTGATAATCTTCTACTGTAGCAATTCTCTCAGTAAAATGCCGTTCTTCTAGACGAACCGGTAAACGAGCAATTTTCGTAATGCCGTCTTGAAAAAGGAGCATAAACTGTCGATTAATGATAATCTGTGCCCTCTCTTCGTTGACTAAGATATCACCAAATAGCTTCCTATCAATTCCGAGCTTGTTTAAAACAGTACCTAATATTTTTGCATGCGTTAGGCGTTCAAACTTATTAGGATAGACAATTTCTTGCAAGGAAAGTTCAAAATCAGAGAATTCTGGCTCAAAATAATCAGGATACAGGAGTACCCGTACATATTCAGTTTCAAGAAACTGCCGACTGCTCATGTAGGAGATGCTGTTGGTTGATGCTAGCACCTTTAAAATCTTTTCTTGATGGGGATTTACAAAAGGTGTTAAAAAAGGAGAATAAGAATCTTCTACCTTTTTTATCCATTCTACTCCCTTATCAATAAAAGACGAATCATTCTTAGAAAAGTGTTGATAAATCATCTTGTTCATAGAAAGATCACTAAAAGTCGAATCAACTGTTCCCCTAGGAAGTGAACTAGTAATACCGCAATCCAGACAGACAAGTCAAGACCTGCAATCTGGAGAGGTAAACGTTGCAAGGGAGCTACTATCGGTTTCACTAAACTAATAATCAAGCGTCCAAGACGTGATTCATAAGCATTAGGAAACCAAGACATCAGAGCAAACACGATTAAAATCAGTGAATAGATATCCACTGCATTTTGAACAAAACGAATGAGAAAGATCATTATCTCACTCTCGTACGTTTCATATCAAAGCCAAATTCACCATTTTGTGATTCATCTGGAATTTTGATGTCTTCAATATTGACGACAACATCAACTGGTGTCAGCAGGTACATAGTAGATGCTACCTTTTTCATGTTACCAGCTAAAACGTGGCGCGCCCCATCCAGATAATCCAAACAACGACGTGCTTGAACTTCTGTCATATATTGGAAATCAATCAAAATACTTTCGTTACCAGCTAATAAATCAACAATATCTGTGGCATCTTCGTATTTACGTGGATAACGAACATCAATTGTCACCTTATCAGTAGAACGTTGACTTTGCATAGCCAACTCTTGTTGACGGGCATGAAGACGAGTGATGTTTTTATCTTTAGATGGCGTGCTAGCAGCTTGTTGAGGCAACTCTTGAACAGAAGGGACTGGAGTCACAATCGGCTCTTCAGCTTTAGGCTGATATGCAGTACCAACATCTTCTCCATCTTCTGTAAAATAATCTATAAATTTATCAAATCTATCTTTTAAAGACATATTTCTTTCCTATTTAAAAAATGCTGTACCAATTCTGACAAATGTTGAGCCAAATTCAATCGCTTCCTTGTAGTCACGACTCATACCCATACTCAAGTCCGTCATTGGCATATTGGGAATTTGTTTTTCTCTAATTTCTAGTTGCAAATCCTGAGTAGCTTTAAAAATTTCTTTCAACTCATCACTACTAGCTTCAAAAGGAGCCATGGTCATCAAGCCGACATATTCAATTTTATCTAAGGTGGCCAATTCTGGCAAGAGCTCTAATAGTTCTTCCCTTGAAAAACCATGTTTGCTCTCTTCCCTTGAGATATTTACTTGTAAGAAACACTTAACAACTCGGTCACTTCTTTTTTGAATTTCCTCTGCTAGCTTTAATGAATCCAAAGCGTGGAAATAATCAACATACTGAATGACATCTTTGACCTTGCGTCTTTGCAAGGTTCCAATCAAATGCCAGGTAATATTTCTATCTTTTAAAGCTTCATATTTCTCAAGAAATTTATCCACACGATTTTCACCAATATGATGCACACCTAGCGGAAGCAAAGCCTCCGCTGTCGGTACGTCTACATATTTTGTAACAGCAACAACCGAAACAGAATTAGCTTCTCTTCCTGACTGCTGACTTGCATCTTTTATTTGTTGAAAAACACGTTCTGTATTTTCTTTCAAATTCATTTACTTAACGATTTTTGAAAAATGGAGGAGTGTCTAATTCATCCTCATCGTGTAAAGATGGTGCTTCGAAACGTTCAACTGGTGATACAACTGAATCAGTTGGACGGACAATTGTCTCACGACGCAAGTCCCAATCACCAAATGCTGAAGTTTGAGAAGGTTCTGTGCGACGAGGTGCTGGACTTGGAATTTCTGCAGTTTCAGCCATGTCATAATGACGATCATGGTTACGTGCATGACTTGGGCTTACTTGCTCATGACGAACTGCTTGTTTTGGTGCATGTCCAACAACTTTTTCAACACGATCTTGACGAACACCAGTTGCAACAACTGTTACGCGAATTTCATCACGCATGCTTTCATCAATAGATGTTCCCAACCAGATGTTCACTCCTTGACCAGCTGCTTGATTGACGATTTCTGATGCTTCTTCAGCTTCAATCAAGGTCAAATCAAGACCACCAGTAACGTTAACGATAACATCTTCAGCACCGTCAATAGTTGTTTCAAGAAGTGGTGAGTAGATTGCCTTACGAGCTGCTTCTACCACACGTTCTTCTCCACTACCGATACCGATACCCATCAAGGCGTTCCCTTTATTTGCCATAACTGTTTTCACATCGGCAAAGTCAAGGTTAATCAAACCAGGGTTTGTAATCAAATCCGTAATCCCTTGAACACCTTGGCGAAGTACGTTATCTGCTTCGCTAAGAGCTTCAAGAAGTGGAGTTTTCTTATCAACAATTTCAAGCAAGTTGTTGTTTGAAATAATCAATAGGGTATCCACATGTTCACGAAGTTGGTTGATTCCTTCAACAGCAAATTGACCACGTTTGCTTCCCTCAAAACCGAAAGGACGTGTCACAACACCAACTGTAAGAGCACCCAAATCTTTAGCAATACGAGCAATAACAGGAGCCGCACCAGTACCTGATCCACCTCCCATACCAGCAGTAATGAAGACCATATCCGCTCCACTGATAGCAGCTGTCAATGTTTCTTCGCTTTCTTCAGCAGCTTTACGACCAACTTCAGGTTGACCTCCAGCACCCAAACCACGAGTCAATTTAGGACCCAATTGAATTACTGTCTCTGCTTTAGTACTACTCAAAGCTTGTACATCTGTGTTTGCTGCGATAAATTCTACGCCTGCAACACCTTCGTCAACCATGCGGTTAATGGCGTTACCGCCACCTCCACCAACACCGATTACTTTAATAACTGCACCTTGAGCTGCTGCTGTATCAAATGAAAATGTCATAGTTTATTTTTCCTCTTTTATTCATCAAACATGCTTCCGATTAAGCCACGGAAACGATCTGCGATTTTTGGTTTATTTTGAGAAGATACTTTATCTTCTTTCGGAGCAACTACGTTCGTAGAAGCTGATTGCTCTACCTCAGTATTTTGAACTGGTTGAATAGGAGTAGGTTGTGCTACTTGCGTAACGCGTTGAATCATCCCACCAAAATTAATTGGTTGGTGACGCAAAGTATCTTCACCCTTGACTGCTCTTTGTGCTAATAAATGCACCTCAGTCAATTGACCAGCAAATTCAGACAAGCTAATCACATGAGCGAAGGCAGGATTACGGATTCCAACTTGATTTGGAACGTAAAGTTTGACACCAACGCCAAAGACTTCCTGTGCAAGTTCTACAACACCTGGTAAAATAGCATTTCCACCAATCAGAACAATCCCACCTGGAAGATCCAACAAATGTCTTCTTTCCAACTCTTGTTTGATTTGTTCAAAAATGTGCTTAATGCGGGCTGAAATAATCTCTGCTAGGTAGCTTTCTGTAACTTCTACAGGCTCTACTTCACCAATTACTTCAACTTGGAAGGTTTCATTGCTTGCAAGTGAAGGGTAGGCTTCACCATAGTTTAATTTCAATCCTTCAGCTAATTTCTGTGAAGTCTTCAAGACCTTAGAGATATCTTTTGTGACATAATCTCCACCTTCTTGAAGAATATTTGTAAACTGGAGTTCTTGGTTACGGATTGTAGCAACAGTTGTTTGACCTGCTCCCATATCAATCACAGTAGCTCCAAATTCACGCTCTCCTTCGTTCAAGACTGAACGAACCAAAGCCAATGGTGAAATAATAATATTTTCAACTTGAACACCTGAGCGCTCAACTGTCTTGCGTAAATTGTGAAGAATAGTACGTGGACCTGTGTAAAGCAAACCACGCATTTCAAGACGAACCCCCATCATACCACGTGGGTCACGAATGCCTTGGAAACCATCTACGATAAATTCTTCTGGAATAAAAGTAATGACTTCACGATCTGGTGTCATACTCTTTGTCAAGGCTGATTTAACAACATTTTCAACATCTTGATCTGTAATTTCTTTTGTATCAGATGTAACTGGAATCATACCTTGAGTTGGTTCTACCTGCAAAAGATTTCCAGGCAAACCAACATTCACTGATTTGATTGAAATGCCAGCTTTCTCTTCTGCTTGGGAAATAGCTGACTTGATAGCAGTTGCTGCTGCTTCAATATCAACGATAATCCCATCCTTTACACCTTTACTCTTGGCATTACTTACACCAATTACGTTTAGTTCACCATTTCTATGCTCGGCAACCAATACTTTAATCGAATTAGTTCCGATATCTAAGCCTGTAAAAAAACCATCTCTAGCCATTACATCGCATCCTCTCTCTTCCAAGTTTCAAACTTCTATTCAATATAGCTAAAATAGGGCATAGCTATTCACAGAATATTATAACACAAAAAATCCAATCGTGCTTAGTTTTTCCTAAATTTACTTACCATTTTTTCACATTCGCTCATCATATTTTTGTATTTTCCAAACAAGTTATAAAAAATCAGATTTATGAAAAAAAGAAAGCTTAAAATCAAGCTTTCTTTGCAATCATTTTTTCTGCTTCTTGTTCTAAAAATTGTTCTAAGATTTTCTTAGTCAAAGTTATTGCAGCAGACAAGGCTATAGAAACAATCAAATAATTAGCTACTAAGCCGTGATCTCCAACCAATGGCGGTTTTGTCAAGAATCCGTAATCTCCACCTGTTACTAAATTAACCACAAAAATCAAGGCATTTAGTGCAAAGGTCATGAGAAAAATTCCCTTCACATCCAGCAATCGCGCATTATACTGTCTCAATAGATAAACTAGAGAGTTCCCCAAGAGTGCTAAGTGGCCAAAGATAAAGGATAAAATCGCAATATGTGGGAAAGGATAGGCATCTGGAACTGGATAAACAAAGGCCGCTAATGTCCCAAATGTTCCTAGTAATGCAAAATACTGCCGATATTTGGACTGACCAGGAAGCAAAAGCACCACAAACATAGCCATACGACAATGGTAAAAAGGTAAGCTTTCTGACAGGGGCATATGATTGACCCAGTACCAACCATAAAGGAGGATCAGCTGAACGGCCTGCAAGATTTGGAAAAATCGTTGGCAAACCTTCTTTTCACGATAACGATAGGCTGTATAAAAGGTCAAAGCTAAAAGCGTAAATAGGCTAACATACCAAAAAAGGTCAAATTTAGGTGGTTCTGTTGCTTGGGTCGTAAAGAAAATATCCCATAAATTCATCTAGTCTTCCTCATGATTCAAAATTTTCCTGCATTTTATTATACCATGCTATTTGTCAAAAATGGATTTAGAAATACGTAAATGTTTGACAAAATCACTTGGCTTCATTTTCTAAACTTTCTACCAACTTGGCTAGATTCATAGAGTTAGAGCCTTTGAGTAGGATTTGGTCATTGACTCCAAGGCTTTCTTTGACCTGCTTGACTAGGTCTTCAAATTGGTCTTGGTCTTCTGTTTTCTTGAAGTAGTAAACGTGGCCGATTGGGAACATTTGACTAGCCAATTGGGCTAATTCAGCAATGTCTTCTCCATAGAAAATAACGGTATCAAGCACATCAGGCGAGAGGCTCAAAATCATCTGGTTATGAAGTTGAATAGACTGGTCACCAAGCTCCTTCATATCCGCCAAGACAGCAATTTTCTTGCCACCTTCATTGGCTGGAATGGCAGAGAAAGTCTCCAAAATCAGCTTCATAGCAGTTGGATTGGCATTGTAAACATCTGATAAGATATCTGCTCCATTGGCTGCTTTCTTCCACTCGGTACGGTTACGCGTCAATTCAAGATTTTGGAAAGCCAAACGGATTTGCTCCTTTGAAACTCCTTCTTGTAGGGCAACATAGGACGCAATCATGGCATTGGTCGCATTGTACTTACCAGTCACTGGTAAGTCAAGAGCCTGCTCCAAGAAATTAGCCTTGAAAGTTAAGCTATCCTTACGTTCAATCAAGTCAGTAATTTCAAGTTCTGCACCTGGTCCGAAACGAACGACTTTTTGCTCAGTAGGTAGATAGTCCTCTACAATAGTGTCAGCTGGCGCTAAAAGCAAGGAACCAGGTGCCATCCCGTCTGCAATTTGCATTTTTCCTTTAGCAATCTCAGAACGGTCTTTGAAAAAGGCCAAATGGGCTTCGCCAACCAAGGTCACGATGGCTGTTTTGGGACGAGCCAATTCAGACAAGAGATGAATATCTCCCAAGTGATCCTGCCCCATCTCCAAGACCAACTTTTCTGTTCCTTCAGGCATGTGGAGAACTGTGTAGGGAAGGCCAATCTCGTTATTGTAGTTGCCTTGTGTTTTGTATGTTTTATAGGTTGTTGATAACAAGTGCGCTAACATATCTTTGGTCGTTGTCTTGCCATTTGAACCTGTAACAGCAAAGACATCAACAGCCATTTTTTCAAGATAGTAAGATGCTAGAGTTTGAAAAGCAGTAAGCACATCATCTACTAGAATATAGGGATGGTTTGCGATTTCTTTCTCAGACAGGGTTACAGCAGCGCCCTTTTCAAATGATGTTTCGATAAAGTCGTGACCGTCACGCGCACCTTTGAGGGGGACAAATAAATCTCCTGTCGCAATCAGACGACTGTCAAACTCAGCTTTTTCTAGGTGGGTGTCCTCAAAGATACTGATATCATTTTTAGCTCCTACAACTTGGGCCACTTCATGGATTGTTAATTTCATTTCTACTCCTTTAAAAAGGGTCGAAGCTCGAGAACTCTAGTCACCTTGCAGTGATGGTTCTGGCTTCTACCCCCTCTTTCATTTTATAGCAAATGCGCTTCGCGCTTGTCAAAACTTTCCTTGGCAAGGTCAACCAATCGCTCGATTAAGTCTGGATAGCTGATTCCCATATTGTCCCAAAGTAGTGGGTACATAGACCACTGGGTGAAACCTGGCATGGTATTGAGCTCGTTGAGGAAAATCTCTCCCTTATCTGTATAGAAGAAATCGCAACGAGATAGACCGAGCCCACCAATGGCACGGAAGGCAGTTTCTGCATTTTGACGCATGACAGATACCACATCATCACTGATTTTGGCTGGGATGTCCATAGTAATCTTGTTGTCAATATACTTGGCATCGTAGTCATAAAAGGCAACATCCTTGACTACTTCCCCTGGAAGCGTGCTTTTGACATCGTAGTTGCCCAAGAGACCAACCTCGATTTCACGGGCATTTACCCCTTGCTCAACCAAGACACGGCTGTCATATTGGAAGGCAAGTTTCAAAGCTTGACGGAGTTCCTCTTGGTTTTCAGATTTAGAAATACCGACACTAGAACCCATGTTTGATGGTTTTGTGAAAACTGGATAAGACAATTTTTCTTCAACTTCGGCAATTTTAGCAGTCACATCATCGCCTTCAACGATGGCCACATAAGGAACTTGGGCAATCCCGACAGATTCTAAGACACGCTTGGTCGTGATTTTATCCATGGCAAGACTAGATGACAAGATGTTACAACCAACATAAGGCATTTTCAAAACTTCCAAGAATCCTTGAACTGAGCCATCTTCTCCCATCGGACCATGAAGAACCGGAAAGACCACTGCCCCTTCTTCGTAGATGGCACTTGGTGCAACTTGCTTATCCCAATCAATGGTTTCATTGGTCATAAGACGATCCTCTTGACCTGGAGTCTGGCTAAATTCTTGCGTTTTAATAAAGTCACCTGACTGGCTGATGAAGAAAGTCTTGACTGTGAAACGGTCGTAGTTGACCGCACGCATGACACTTTCAGCTGAAAGAACAGAGACTTCACGCTCTGCACTACGTCCACCGTATAAAAGAATAATCGTTTGTTTCATATTATTTGTTCCAATTCTAATAGAATACTCGTTCTTTAGTATATCATATTTGCTTCTTTTTTGAAACTTGTATCTAAAAAAGCCCATGTTTAATAAGAGATAGAATTTTACCTATCCACCACTTGAGCTTCAAAGTGTGCTGGCTTGTCGTCTACATTGGTGATGGTGATAGTGTAGGGGTCTTCTTCCGTCACCCCAAATACTTCCTTTATTTCCCCTTGAAGCACTATTCCATCACTTTCTAAATAGATACTTTTACTCTTATCATTTGGTAAGTCTCTGTGCTCTGTTCCATCTTTAGAGATAATAATCTCAGTTATTGACTGCTTCTCAACATTATAAACCGTGTTACTTCCTTTCATCCCCCATCCTTTTCGGCCAGATAATTTTAATTTAGCCTCATCTTTTTTTAAAAAAATCAATTCCGAATTATACTCCCGCTGCTCTGTTTTAGAAAAAACTTTCAATTCAACACTTTGACCTGGTTGCAGAGTATACTTACCAAGATTTTGTGCCCATAGATTAAAGAAAAAAATAGCCGCTAAAACTACAACAAGTGTTAAACTACAACCTAAATTCCAATTTGATTTTCTCTTCAAGTTCATTTGTAGCTCTCCTTATAGTCATTAATTCCGTCTTGAATCATCTTAGCATCTCCTGGATTATCTCCATAATTTCCATTAATAATGTTCTCTAAATATTTCAAAGGATTCTTATCTGACCATCCCTGAGCCACTCCTGCCCCAACTTTCAAATATGCATCACTCGATTCTAAGTAACCTTTACCAACATAGCCAAAGAGATAATTTCCCAAATAATCAGACTTCATCCCTTGTTTCGACTGGCGTCCCCAGAGTGAGAACGGATAATCTTCTCTGTATGTTCGGTTTTTTAAGTCTAGCGGTTTATTAGAATTAACCAAATCTATAAATGTTCCATTGTCTCCAATCTCATTTCCTATAGCAATCGAATTATTGACTCTTCCATTATCACCAGGGCTTTTCCATATACTTCTTCCCTTTTGAATCAAGTCGTATTTCTTTTTATCCTCTATTTTTTTGACATCTAATACATCGTTTCCCATATTTTGCGTTACTACTTTTATATTAATTTTTGATGTTAACGATTTGTAAAATTCTTTTTCTATATAATTCATCTTATCCTGGATTATTGGATTTTCTTTTCCCAAATCATCACCCATCTTTTTTCTCTTCTTCCAATACTCCTCAAACACTTCTCTGTTATTATAAAAAAATAATCTTCATAAGCTTTGACGATTAAGTCTACTTTTCCCATAGAAGCTTTGTTGCTCTTTTTTATTATTTCAACTTTTTCTTTAAGTTTCTCTGGATTAGCTCTATTGGTAGCCTCCGATTTCAATTTTTCTGTTACAACTTGAGGAAATTGTATTTGAGGATGGTGATGTACATAAGATTCTAAAATTTGAAACTCCTTATCGCTAAGTTCTTTTCCATTTTCCAACTTATCTAAGATTTTCTGGTATTCTTTATGCAAATCCTTAGCTTTCTTAGAAGAATCATATTTTGCACTCTCAATCTTCATATCCTTCATCTTCTGTACCCAGTTCATATCCACACCGTCCGCATAGTAGTTACCATCGCTATCAACAATAATTTTACTCAGTTGCGTGGCTCCTTTGATGGCTAAGCCAAGGATTTCTAGACTATCACTGAAATACTGGAAAACCTGTGAGACAAAAAATTCTAGTTTTTCAATCTTATCGTCCAAATCCTGAATACCCGACTCGATTTGAAACTTGGTATTGTAGAGGATGGTCTTCTCAGAGAAGGCTTTCCCCCAATTGAGACTAAAGAGGTCTGTAATTTGATTTAGCCAGCTCTCCCTCACTTGAATATGAGCTTCTACGATAGCTAACTGCTCTTCCCTCAGCTTTTTCAATTCCTTAAGCTGGTCTAGGTCCAAATCACCATATCCAGAGACCTGAGCATCCGCATGTTTGTAGGAGGTCAACTCTAGTTGGATATCATCTATCGCTGCTTGGAGCTTTTTAATGCTGGGGATGATAATCTCTATAAAGAGACCTTTACCAGCTGTGTAGGCTGCCCCTGTCAACTCACCTGAGTCTAAAGAGGAAATCAGGTGATCACATCCACTAGATAAGCGGTCTGTGACTTCATTTGCGACTCGGAGGTTGTTAGTCATGGCCTGAATCAATTCTTGGGATTCTTGTGCGCTGTATTTTACTCCCATGGTAGCCGATTCCTTTCCGCTATCAGTTCTTCTCTGGCTTCATCGAAAGAGCGACAAGCCTTTACATTCGTTTTTTCAAACTTCTAACCTCTGTTCTTAACATTACATAAGTCAACAATACTTGAAGCCCAAAAAGTACTAAGCTCCCCCATATTGATAATATAGGTAAAGACATAGTTATTGCCAGCAGATTAAATTCAAACACAAACCATATTATAAAAGTTATAATATGAAATCGATAACGATAAGGGAGAATAAACGTCCGTTTAAAGAATTTTCCCATTAATACCAATAACAACCAAATTAACAAGCAAATTAAATAAAGCTCGACTGTTAGCAAAGGATACTGAGAAACTGGTAACCTTAAATCTTTAGGATCAGAATTTTGCAATGATAGGGTAACAGCAAGGAGCATGAAATTTGCACCTATCGGAAATAACAGACTAAGAATAAAAGTTTTAATACCAAACCAAAAAGAGGGTTTCCCTTTCTTAAAGGCTTTCCCAAGTTTATTATAATAATCTTTTTTCTGATACTGTAAAAACCCATCATCTAATAAATTTAAACTCTCCTCAAAACTTGCTTTAAAAATTGATTTCTTCATCCTTTTCACCCAAATCCAAGTGCCTTACCAAATCCACCTATAACGTTAGATATATTTTTAACAGTACCTTTTATACCTTTACCAACATCATCTATCATCTCTTCCGTTCCTTAAGATAGACAATACTCCCCAACGGTAATAATTCTTTGTTTTTATTATTCATTTTTTAATAACTCCTTGTGTTTTTTTAAATATTTTTTTCCATACCATTCTTCTACTGCCTTACCTTCCCACTTACGATATTCCTCAAGATATTTTAATTTTTAGTAACCTGGCAACATATAGGGAAACATGGAATAAATTTCAAAAGCAGAGATCAGTATATTGTAAACTAGGAATAAAAATAAAACACCCCAAAAGTTAGACAGAAAAAAACTAACTTTTGGGGTGCAGTACAAAATACTGATGTAAAGGTAATTGTAAGATTTTTTCACTTTATCTGCTAAAAGAAAAAATGGAATAAAATTGTCCAAAATAGACTTTTTCAACTTGGAGTAGTTACTTTTTATATCATCTCACAATTCTTTAGGTATCTTATTTTACTAATACAAAACAATAAATTTAATATTCCTTTACCCACTATATTGTATAATAAATTACTCACTTATATCACTATAACCAACTAATAATTCTAAATAATTTAACCCATCTTTTGGGAAAAAATGGTAAAAAGGAGTTACAATATCAAAGTCATTTTCTTCTAACGAAATCATTAATTTTGCAAACCCTTGTTCTGTCATCGTATAGAAATTTCCTTTGACAACCGTTTTTAGTAAATTTTCAATTTCAAAGTAAGATGAAAATTCGTACCCATCTAGGTTACATATAGTATTCGATATCGGCATGAACATTTCAACATCCATAATCTCATCTAATGGCGTATTATTTAGACTGTAAAAGAATGGCCCCTCTAAATTATATCCTGATTCAACAATTCCTGAAATGAATTGATCTAAATTAGCCTCCATCTGACTATAATGAAACTTCATTCTTTTTTTTACAACATTTTGAAACGAAATATGATTAATTTTCACAACATCTATTGGTAACTTCATTTTATTTTTTCAACCTCACAATACAAATCTATAACTTTATCTCCATAAAGATCTAAAATTACATGAATTATATCAATTAATTTATAGCCTAATGTACTAATCTTTTCTTCGATTTCGTCATAAGGAATAGGTTCTTCTTGGTCGTAATGGCGGTAATAAAAATCAGTAATCAAATCTAAAGACTCTTGAAAGAAAATATTTGATCTATTTTCACCCCTTAGTTCAAGTTTATTTCCAACAGTTGTGAATACTAGTACATCTTGTTCCTCCTTTTGTGGATTATATTGGTAAAATATAGGTCCATCTGTATAGAATCCATTTTCTATCATCTGAATTTTAAATACCTTTGAATCTTTTGATAGTCGTTCAAAAAAATCCTCTTTGGGTTCCAAAGATAAACTAAAACCAATCAGATTTTGCAAGCTTAATTCCCTTGTTTTGAATTTCATTTTTTATTTTTCCTTTTTTTTCTACTTTTATTAATAATTGAATAAATTTTACTTCCAAACATATCAAATACTATTGTATAAAATAAAATTCTTACTCCCCACACTAGCCAAAATGGATATTTTATACCTGGTTTAGAATATCCTAAATTATAGGCAATTACTATAAAGGATATAAAAACTGTAATTTCTAATAAAATACGATGCTTGGCTTTTTTCAGGCTAAAGCCTTTCAACCAATCCCACAACAAATCCCACAACGTCGGATTATTCTCAGGTTCATCTTCCCAGTATTCCTTGCTTTTCGTTTTCAAATACAAGAGGTAGGACACTTCTGTCAGCAACTGAGTAAAAGCATAGCTGAATAATATGCTTAAGGATACTCCTAGCACCACTCCAAAATAGCCAGAAAGTATAGCTCCTAGCATGGAGCAGGCGAAGATAATGTAGATCGAATTTCTACTATACACACTAGATTTTGCAAAATAATTCCCAATTGTCCTTTTCTTTGAAAATCCTGCTTTAAGTTGTTGTTTGAGCCAAAAATAATTATAAACAAAACCGGCGATCACACAAAGAATTAGAAACGGGATCACTATCTCAGCTCGCTGATTGTATTCTCTCAAAGTGTGTCCAGAATAAACTAAAATAATATACGCTAAGAGAATTAAGGACAGAAAGATCCCTGTGTAAGAAATCAGCAATAAAATTGTAGACTGAATTTGCTTTTTATATATGAAAGAGCCAGTCAATGGAATAAAATTCACAATTACTAGATAGATAAAATAGGCAAAAATAAAACTATAGAAATAATTACTGAATGGATTTATTCCATATCCCTTAGATAGATAAAAATATTGAAACAGCAAGAAGATTGCAAGTAAAAAAGCTCCTGCCCAAGAAATAACCATCATATTTGCTGAAGCGCGTGTATTGGCTAAACTTTTAAAATAATCCATGTTAGATTGTTCATTTTTTTTATGAGTTTTTCTCGTATTATCCACCTAGCAATCCTCCTAGCCAATTTCCAAGATCCTTAGCTTTATCCTTCACGAAATCAACAGTAGTCTTACCGCCTAAGAAAGGAATATGAACATCATTTAAAACATAATTAGTAAAAGCACCTACACCTGCACCTACTACAGTCCCTAAAGGTGGTAGGAAGGCACTCCCTATAGCTGCTCCAACTCCCGTCGCTGCTGCGCCTGATCCGATATCAACAGTTGTATCAATAGCAAAATCTCTAACTTCTTTCGCTGAAATACCATCTTTAACATTGATGTTTTTATACCAGTTATCCTTTACATTCCATGCTGTTAAGAGTATTCCTGCACCCTTAGCAGCCATACCAAATTTTCCTACGTCTTTCCATCCTTTAAAATCATTTAATGGATTTACTGCTTCCTTTAATCCACTCCATCCGGCTTTACCCATTTCTTTAAATCTAGCAACGCCATTTAGATTTCCAGAGTAATGGTAGTTTTCTAGATCTAATCCCGACGCTTTTTCTAGCGCTTTTCCATTGCTATAACGGTAAGATTGTTTATAAATAAATTTATTTCCCCATCTCATCCTACCTTTATTGTCCACTGTGATTTCAATTCCGTTAAGAAATACCTTAGCTCCTCTATATGTAAATACAGCCTCGGTTCCACTTTTAGCATCACCTAAGATCTCATTCCAACTGGGAATCCCAAGGATTGAAGCCGCCTCCTCTTTAGAAATTTCTTTGCTATTTCTTCTATGCTCTTCTTTTACAGCCTCCTTAACATTTTCCGGTAATTCCCTATTCGAATATCGATTCTTATAAGCATCGATTTTTTTAACGTCATCTTCATTAAGCTCTTTCCCGTCTTTTATTTTCTCAAGAACCTTCTGATAATCTTCATCAATCTTGGCTTTCTTATCCCATTCACCTTCGATACTCTTAGCCCAGTTCAACGTTTTTCCAGAATGTTTGGGGAATGTCCCTCCGAAGCTCGCAAAGTCACCTGTGACTTGTTCGAAACCTTGAAAAACTAAAGTCTGTAAGCTTTCTGAATCCGAAAAATGACCACTAGTAGAACTCGCAAACGACTGTAAGTTTTCTAATTTCCTTTGTAACTCATCTCGCTTACTCGTCGCATTTGAGATAACTCCTCGAACATTACTTATATATATATAGGATTGACGTCCTTTAGATTATATAAACTATATAAAATAGATTCATAAGTCGAAATGGTTGTATTCTTCGCTTCAATTTGCTGTTGAAGTATCTCCTCATCTAGACTTTCTCCACCGACTTGTGAATAGTAAAGAGTCGGTAGTTCACCGGCTTTTCCTCCTAGACTCTCTGAAAAGAGGATAACTCCTCTAAGTAGGGGAACCATTATATTTTCCGCATAGGACTTAGCGCTATCATAGGCTGCCCCTTTCAACTCCTCCTCTGTAATCAAATTATTAAAGGCACTAATGACATCGTTATAATAATTCACACGGCTGCTTAATACACTATTTGCTGTACTGCCCTGCGAATCTGCTGAGCCTATATCTACTTTAATCCCCATTCTTCTCCTCCTTCTCCTCATTTTGTAATTCAAGACGGCGTTGTTGAAAAAGAAGTTCCTCTTTTTCACCCTCTAGCTTGCTCATTGCTTTTTTTAATTCTTCTTTCCTCTCAGAGATAAAATCATCAAGTAGCTGTTCATTCCTTTTTAACATCTCTATATCTTCAAGACGATCCATCTCATCTTTAACTGATAACGGATAATAGCCTAATTCTCTATATGGAATGAAGTTCGTTTGACAAAGATCTAAGATCTCCGTCGCAACGGAAAGAAACTGATTTCTTTCTTCTTCTAGCTTTGATAATTTCGTTTGAATCTGTTGAACACTACATTGAATATCTTCTAATTTTCTAGTTTTTTCCATCCTCACTCCTTAAACAAATTGTTTTGAGGAACAAATGACGGATTTGTGTATGGCGAAGATAGACCAGTTGTCCCCTTATTTTGACTCGACGGTAAATTATTCTGCCACATTGTACTTATATTCTCATCTACTACTTCGAATTCATTTGCGACACCATGAATTAATTTTACGAATTCACTTATTTTTGATTGAATATTTTGAGCAATAGATGCCTCATTTATGATCAATTTTCTTCCTACCGTATTAGCGGTATAATAGCTTGTCTTATCTCTAGTAACTGTACCGGCAGTTGTAATGCTATTGCTTGCTGATACAATTCCAGTTGCAATAGTACTTGCCTTGCCTTTTTCACTTTTTACTTGTCCCATGTTCAATAACCTTTTCAATTATCCTTTCTACTATCAAATCGTCAAGAGACAGGGTTGAATCTTAAGTATCAAATAATATTGTTACTTATTCTTACTAATTTTGAGTTTGATGATTTCTTTCCGAGAATGTAAATAAACCTGATCGGGATCTGGAGCCACATCTCTGCTATATATTCCTTTATCTAAGAAGGTTTGATCCATTAGGCGCATACCAAAGATAACCCATTGGACATTTGTTTTGAGGTATCTTGGAATTGGGTCAACGCTTGTTCCAATATAAGTATAATCTGTACCAATAATAAACCTCATCCCTACTCGATACCCATTCTCAAACATAAATTGAAGCTGTTGAACATTTAAATCGCTTTCGGATACAAGTGCTCTCATATTTGGTATAAAAACAATCCACTCAGATGAGATTCCTTTTTCAAGACGGCGCTCTATTTCGTAGATTAGCTGATTTCCTATGTCCGATACTTCCTTTTTACTTCCAACATAGGTTTTCACCTGATTACTATATGATTCATATTCTTGGAAAGCATCAATCAACATCATATGAACGTTAGGCATTTTAAGAATAGTTCTTAATAAATGATGAGTTATATTATCAAAAGCATCTTCTGCATTTGATACATAAGCCATGTGTTTAAATTTGCTAAGAGAAATATTGACACTTCCAACCATTTCTAGCTCCAAACCGATAGGAATCTGACCATTCTCAATAGCTTCTTGTACACTAGGCAATTTCAAAAATTCTTCCACCATCAACTCCTCTGGTACCATCGGGATGGTACTTGGGCGCTGGCCTGTCCAGGCTTCTTGGAGGGAAGCCACTTTCTGACGAAGGTTATTGAGGACTTGGTTTTCGTTGTCTCCAGAGACTGGGAGTGCCAGCTGGATGACATCCACGTCTTCACGCTTCATGAGAGCCCGTCCCTTGATATCTTCCATGGTCATGGCAAGGGAGGTAGAGCCCACAATCGTCCGCACTTCACTAGTTTCATTTTGTGGTAGGCTCAACTGGTGCTTGAAGGCAGAAATTGCCTCATTATAGGATGCTATTCTAGCTTCCCCTACCCTTAATCAACAAGAGAGCCACATCATGAGGGTGGAACTTGACGGCAAGAGACAGGATCTTTTTGTAAATAGCAGAGCAGATAAATAATCGAAAATATAGAATTTTCAAGGTACTAGAAAGAAAACGTTCTCGTTCTATTATACCACAATATCAAAACAATCCTCGTCCCATAGGAACAAAGCTATATTTTTGTATCATGAATTTAGGCTTATGACCACGCTAATTCATCTTACGAAATGGAACAGACAAAAAACGAGGAGTTTCTTTAATGTCAAAACAGCTCCTCGTTTTTGATTTTTATTTAAAGTATAGTGATTTCTTCAACAATCTCTAAAAATATAGCTTATTCGAATTTTGTTACACTTTTAATGGTTTTAAAATTTTGTTTACTTCCAAGTTCAAGTTATCCACTAAATAGAGAGTTGAGAGTATAAAAAAGAGAGAACGAATCTCGTCCTCTCTCGATGTTCACTTCTCATCAACACACTACAGTTGATAAAGAGCCAAAGAACAAATAGTTTTACAATTTTAATATAGATCCCCTACGAATGAAAGTTAGTAAGTTTATTGTTTTGGAAATAAACCTATAAATTAAATTATACCTTCAATTTTGGATATTTAATACTATCCTTTTGTTTCTTGAATAATTCTTGTAAATCATCCTCTTTTTCCGAATGATATCCTTCGAATATCACCTTTTCAATATTCTCTTGATTAAAATATAAAAGTTCTTCATTTGCTGCCCCTGTTGGATATAGGCATGCTACATAATCAAAATAGCCAATTGTACCCTCTTGATTGTACAATGGAAATCTACCTATAATCATCACATCAATCGTTCCATTATGAAGGCGAACAACAGTACCAATAGGTAATAAATTAGACATTTTTCTCTCCTTTTTCTACTATTTTAATGATTTTTAACCATCTATTAAGTTGGTAATCAAATTTGAACATAAATATCACTAAAAAACTAACCGCCAAAAAGAGTACGGCAATGGTTTCATTTCCAAAGACAAACAAAAGAGTAGCGATTACAGTTAGGACTCTAAAAAGATTAAGAAGACATTTAAAGTACCCTCTTCTTCTCTTCAAAGATCTGACAAACTTCTTACTCTGTTCCCCATCCAACTCTGATTTTTTTAATTTTAAAGTTCCGTGGTAAAATCTGATAATCAAAGCGGCCAAAAAATAAGATAAAACGCCTAAGATCGTAACCGTCCCAACTCGGACTAACTGATTATTAAATATTCCTGCTTTAGCCAATATATCAGAAATTTTATTTATAATGTACAGCGTAACAGGCAGTAGAATATAAGACCAGTAATTAGGAGAAGATGTTTCCTCTAGCAATACCTTATTCTCCCAATCAAAATGATAATTTTTGCTCTCCCATATCCCTAAATTAATAATTGTTTCCATATATAAATCCTTTTAATTAAATACACTACCTAATCCCGAGAAAAATCCATTAACTGCATCTCCCGCACTATCCCATATTTTCTCAGCTGTATCACCAACAGATTTCATCGTATCACCTACTACTTTCTTTGTACCATCCCAAACATCACCAGCAAATTCCACGACTTTATCCCCATATTTATCATATAGATAATCAAATACCATTGACAATCCTACACCAGCAAAGAAACCAATCGGACCACCTACAACACCTAAAGCTAATTGAATCAGGAGATGCCCACCTGTCTTAATTGCTGCATCTCCAACATCTTCGCCACTGTATAACTGTGTGCCAAAATCAATCGCTGATCCCAATCCATATGGTAAAGCTTTCGCAAATTTAGCGCTCCCTAAGAATCCATCTAATTTATTCACTAACGGTATTACACAATCTCCAATTTTCTCAATGCTTTCTCCCACCATTTTATTAACTGTAGAACCAGGTGCAGTTGATAGAAGTGCACTCAATCCATATTTCGTTAGTGTATTCCCAATCTGTGATTTTAAGCCATTGATTAAATATGGAACTTGATATGGAAGCGTGTAAGAGGTGTAATGTTCTGACACTAACTCAGACCATTTATCACTCAATTTTGAAGTGATACTTTCCTTTAAAAAATCTACAGACTTATTCTTTAGATCATCCGGAGAAATATTTATACCATTTTGTTTAAGGAAGTTAAAAACACTATCTAAAGCTTCTTCACCAATTTCTCCTCTTTTATATGCCTCTGAAGTATCTGATATCATTTTTACAATGTCATTGATTTCTTTTTCAACATAATTCTTCAAAGCATTATTCACACTATCAGGAAGATCCCTTCCATAGCGTTTTTGATAAGCTTCGAGCACTTTCACATCATCCTCAGAGAGTTCTTTGCCATCCTCAATTCTTTTGAGAACCTTCTGATAGTCTTCATCAATCTTGACTTTCTTATCCCATTCACCCTCGATATTCTTTGCCCATCCCAGAGTATGCACAGAGTGCTTGGGAAAAGTACCACTAAAACTTGAAAATTCTGTTTGGATTTGGCTTAATCCCGTTTGGAGATTTTGAGCTAAGTTATCAACTAAACTACTACCTTCCCCTGCAGAAAAAACTTCATTAGAACTTCCAGCAAATAGATTTAACTTGCGGAGCTTATCCATTTTTTCATTTCTTTGTCCAGTTAAAGAATCCATGCGGTTTAAAAGACTACTTAAAGTGCTTGTACTTGTGGATTCGTCTCCAACCATTGCATAGTACATCCATCTAATACCGTGAAGACTAGCTTCAAGGCTACGAATTTCACTTTCAAGTACCTCTGAATCAAGATCCTCACCGCCAACTTCTGATTGATATTTTGATGGTAGCTTTGGAACAGCTTCACTCACTAATTCTGTATACATGATGGCTCCCTTGAGCAAGGGAGTGATTACATTCATACCATATTGTTTACCACTATCATAGGCTGCCCCTTGCAAATCTCCTGCATTATCAAATGCTGATAATGCAGAAATTGCCTCATTGTAGGAAGCTATTCTAGCTTCCCCTACGGAAGCCATTGTCTGACCCTGCGTATCAGAAGATCCTAATACCATTTTTACCATATTACTTCTGCGACTCCTGTTCTATCATTAATTTCTTTCGAGCATGGCAGAGCTCATCTAACTCTCTTTCCAATCGGTCTTCTTGTTTCTTGATTGAATCTTTTCGTTCCTCCGACCACGCTTCAACTAATGCACCTACACTGCCTATGTCCATTATCAAATCTTGATAAGTTTGATAATCTTTTGACGATAGAGGCAATTCTAAGATTTGTCGCAATGGAAGCAAACTTTGTCGATGCATTTCAAATAGTTCATTTTCTTTTCGAGTAACTTTCTTCTTCTCCAAACTTAGTTGATTTAGAAAATTATCCAGTTCTTTTGATTTATTATCAATTTCTTCTAATGTTAGTTTCTTCATTATTCTTCTGAAAAATAGCTCCTATTTGGAACAAATGTAGTATTATTCTTTGGAACTGCACTCGTTTGAGGTAGCGCAGAAGTATTGGTATCTATGTTTGCAGCAAGCTGACTATCAACTGCTACAAATTCAGCGGCTGTACTCTGTATCCTTGAAACAAATCCATTTAAAACCTCTGCAATAGAAGACGCATACTCAGCTTCTTTAGGAATCTTCTCCGCAGCTGTACTATTTCCTGGATACTCACTCGATTGGTCTAGAACAACTTTATTTCCAGATATAATACTACTAGATGAGCTAGCAATTCCAGATGCAATAGAACTAGCTACTTCTTCTTTACTTTGTATTAGTGGCATACAAATCCCTCCAAATTAGTCATTTTTAGTAATTTTTAATTTAACGGCTTGTTTACGATCATGCAGATACACCTCATCCAACTCTAGTCGAGCCTCTCTATTATTATAAGGTTTATCTAAAAACATTTGATCCATTAAACGCATACCCAACATAACCCACTGCGCATTTGATTTAAGATATTTCGGAACTTCATGGATATTATTTCCAATATATGAATGCTCACTACCAATTACAAAATGCAATCCTACACGCAAACCATTTTTGAATAAAAAGTCCAAATCTTTTTCTGACAGACCATGCTCAACAATTACTTTTATATTTGGCATAAAAATCAACCAATCAGAGTATAAGTCTCCTTCTAGTCGGCGATTAACCTCAAATATTAATTGTTGAGCTATTTCAGAAATTTCTTTTTTACTACTAATATACGTTGACACTTTTTCACTATAAGACCTATATTCCTCCAGTGGATCTACAAGCATCACTCGTAATTTCTTACCAAAACAGAGTGATGTATTTAATAAATGATGTGTTTGATTTTCTAATGACTCAGCAGAATCAGAAAGATAAATCAAGCTTTTTAATTGATTAAACGAAATAGCAACACTCTGTACCATTTCAAACTCCAGACCAATCGGCAATTCATGATTTTGAATCGCCTCTTGAGTTGTAGGCAGATTGAGAAATACATCCATGGTCAACTCCTCTGGTACCATCGGGATGGCACTTGGGCGTTGTCCTGTCCAAGCTTCTTGGAGGGAAGCGACTGCTTGGCGCAGGTTGTTGAGGACTTGGGTGTCATTGGCTCCATAAACTGGGAGTGCCAGCTGGATGACATCCACGTCTTCACGCTTCATGAGGGCACGGCCCTTGATATCTTCCATAGTCATGGCGAGTGGCGTAGAGCCCACGATGGCTCGCACTTCACTAGCTTCATTTTGTGGTAGGCTCAACTGGTGCTTGAAGTTCGAGTAGAGTTGAGCACGAAGGTTGGACTGGCGACCCGCTGTCATCAAGAGATGTACCCCAATGCTGAGACCTTCACGAGAGATGCGCACCAAGAGCTTGAAGAGTTCTGCCTCATAGGCTTCTTCCTTGAAAGCTTCATAGCTATCTAAGAGGATGACAATAGCCGGTTCTTCCTGATCACTAGCCTGACGATAGAGTTCCAAGGTCCCAACTCCATAGTCCGCAAGCAGTTTCTTACGGCGGTTGAGTTCTTTCTCCATGATTCGTACAAACTTAGAGATCTTCTCCGTTTGGTCCAGAAGCATGGTATCCGCTACCTGAGGAAGCTTAGACAATGGAGCCAAACCATTGGTCCCAAAGTCCATCAAGTACATGGTAAGGTCCTTAGGACTGAACTTACGAGCCAAGTCCATACCTGCAGACTGAAGGAAGGTTGTCTTTCCGGTACCCGGACTTCCATAGAGAAGGACATGTCCGTCCTTGGCGAGATTGATAGAGACGGCTTCCTGCTTCTGAGCCTGCGGGATATCTGCCATTCCAAGTAGAATTGAGAGTGATTTCTCTTGTGCCCAGGCTATTGCTGGTTGCACTTCTTCCAGCTCCTCTAGCGCAATGCGCTCCTTAAGTGGTGGCAACCATGGCTGTGGTACTGGAGGAATTTCTTGTTCTTCACATAGGAGATGGATATTGTGCACAATAGCATCTAGCTCTGTCGGAACTTCCTTGATTTCGTCCGCATCCTCTAAGCCCGATAAGTCTTCGTTTAGGATTTCATATTGCCCCAATTCATTGATCAGGTAGATGGTATGGTCTTCAATTCCCATATCATCCTTTTCTGGCTGGTAATCTGCGCCTGACCAGGCTGACTGGAAGAGCTCATAGACTTCATTATTTCCGACTTGCAGATAGGCGCGTCCCGTCTGAGTGATCTCAGCCGCATCCGGTGTATGAAGCATTTCATTGGAGTCCGAACGATCTGCTACCTTAAGGGCAATCTTAAAGCGAGAGTTGGACCAGATCTGGTCATCTACCACACCTGATGGCTTTTGAGTAGCTAGGATCAAGTGAACACCGAGGGAACGCCCGACACGCGCAATAGATACCAACTTCTTGATAAAGTCGGGCTGGTTAACCTTGAGCTCTGCAAACTCATCTGAGATGATGAAGAGATGAGGGAGAGGTTCTGTCGCTTCTCCGTTTTTAAATTTCTTCTGGTATTGGTTGATATGGTTGACTTCGAACTCTCCAAAGAGTCGTTCACGACGATGGATCTCCGCATTGATCGAAGCCAAGGCCCGCATGGATTGGGCACCATCCAAGTTGGTAATGGTTCCCAAGAGGTGGGGTAGATTTTTAAAGAGATTGGCCATCCCACCACCCTTGTAGTCAATCAGCAAGAAAGCCACATCATGAGGGTGGAAGTTGACAGCGAGGGATAGGATGTAGGATTGGATCGTTTCTGACTTCCCTGATCCAGTCGTCCCTGCGATCAAACCATGAGGTCCATGAGCTTTTTCATGTAGATTGAGCTGAACCAGGTCATCCTGACCACGCAGACCAATCGGCACAGCCAAACTCTTGTAGGGTGCGTTCTTTTTCCAACGGCTCGATACCTGCAAGTCCTCAAAGGTCTCCGCACCATACATTTCCATAAAGGTCACGGAATCTGGAATCGAACTCTTAAGGTTTTGGAGGTGATTGAGCGGTGCCAAGGTACGGGCGATCCGCTCCTTATCATAATCTGTTGGGAAATGATCCAAGCGGAAGTCCGTCTCTTTCAAGACCCCTTCTTCCATGACCAGTTGGCCCGTATTTCGGTCCTTGATATTGATCACTGTCTGGATATTCTCAGACAAGGAACTCATGACATCCTCTACAAAGATGAGAGAACAGCCTAATTCCGTTGGATCTTCGGTAAAGAATTCCATGATAATATGGTCCAAAATCAGCTTCTCATCGGTTACTAGAACCACGTAATGAGGATGGAAGAGGGTGCTCTCCTTGTGGGATGCTTCTTCCTTTTGACTACGACGTAGTTTCAAGATTTGGTTCAAACTATTGAGAACCTGGTCTCGTGTCCGTTGATTGTAGACAAAACCGCGAACATTGAGCTCTTGCAGTTTGGCATGAGGGAGCCAACGCATCCAAGACCATTGTTCTTTTTCCTCTTCTGGCAAGATCGTAATAAACTGCACATCATGATAAGAATGAAAAGTCGCTAACTGCATCACCAAAAGCTGCAATTGTTCTAGGACGAGATTTCTAGGTCCAATATAACCAACCGGTCCATGGCTAAGGTTTGCCGGAATCGGCATATCTGGAATTTTTTTGTGACGACTATAGAGAGCGTAACCCTCTTCTTCCAGAGCATCCTTCTTACCACTGCGCTCCTGTTGACCATATTTCAAGTCATAGCTAGTCGGTATTTTCCCGAGTCCCAAACGATAGTATAAGAAGTCAAAATGTAAGGGAGTTTTTTCGTAAATCCGGTGATTGTAACTCTCAACCAAGTCCGTCAACTCTAAAATAGTTGGAAAATGATAGTGCATCCCTTCTTTTTGTTCCCGTTCCAGACGAGTCAATTCCTTTACCTTATCTTTCAGGTAAAGACGATAAAGATCGATCCGTTCCTTCTTATCAGCCTTGTACTTTTTACGATTTTTGATAAAACCACGGATAGAAAAAATCATTGTGGTTATGGACATCCCTACTGTCGCAAGAATATAGATCCCTCGAGGTTGAACCAAGGTGATCAAGACGGTTACCCCGACCATCGTAAGAGGAGGAACGATTAACTTTAACAGTTCATCACTCGGCTTCGCTGGTTCTTGACCTGGAGGGTTAATCAAGATTTTATCTTCACTTCCACGATAAATGATTCGTGGAGAGCGGTGATAATCTGGATAATCTTCATAAAAAACATATCGAGAGGGTTCTCTCAGCGTTAGTTGTCTCCCTGCTTGAGCTGGTCCCAAAACCCATACTTCGTCTGGAAAGAGCTTTATTGTCACCGCTCCTAAACTCAACTCATCTCCAAAACCAATCAATTGCTGGTCCATTTGTTCCAGATGATTGTTTCGATAAAATGCGCCTTTTAATCGAGTTAGCATCCATTGATTCTGAGATTTTTGGAGTAAGAGTTCGACATCTTCATCTAGTGTGATCAACGCACCTTTATGAGAACCAATCTGAAACTCTGATAAATCCAAAAGATCATAAACCCTTGGATCCCCTTCTCGGAGATAAAAGAGAACCTCACCCAAACGTAGACCATCTTTCAATAATCCTGCTTCGTTCTCATACTGATAAAAGATCTTGTCACCGTCAAGCTTGAGCTGAATCGGACTCTCCTGTTGAGAAAGGTAAACTTGGGCCTTTTCAGTAGCCCCAACCAAGACCGTCTTATCTGCACTCAGTTCTACTTCATAACGCAGACCTTGGCTGTAGAAAATGATTTGTTTTTTCATAGTTTCTCTCCTTGGTCTACTTTAATTGCTAGAGGAGCTGCTAGGGCTAGTTTTCTTCTCAGATGAAGGTTTGCTTTCAGAAGGCTTTTCTTGTGAACTAGGACTAGAACTAGTAGATGCATTAGAGCTAGAATCACTTGTTAATAGCTGACTTCGGCTATCCCAGTATTTCTTATATTCACTCTCCAAAGTATTCAGTTTACTTTCACGATCTTTCCCTGACAACTTACCATCTTCCCGAACCTGCTTGATTTCCTGAGTCAAAGCATAGAGAATCAAGTCACTGTCGTTAATCCGTTTGGCAATATCAAGTGCCTCTTCAAAGCGATTGCGCCCAACTTGAATCCAATAAGTCAAATAAAGCTCATCAGACTTGAGGGTTACATTATTCAGGATGACCTTCTTTTGTTCAGAAGAAAATTCCAATCCCTGAATATAAGAGAAGGCTAACTCATACTTCTGCGTATTAGGCAAGCTAGCAGGAGCAATTCCCTCTAATTCTGTAATAACTGCGCTATAATCTACTTTAATAAAAGCTGTATCCGCCTGCAACATCTTTTCTTTGAAAGGATTTTGCATGAAAATCAAATAGATAAGCGGAACGATCAACAAAACAACACTCGCTGTCAACCAAATCGTTGCCAATTTAAACACTCGGTGTCGTCTGCTTGGAACCAATACCAAATCCGCCTGTTCTTTCGCAGATTTCTCTACATAATACCGTTCCAAAATAGTAACTGCTGTTGCAATATCTTCTGCCTGACACAGGTCATTTAAAAAGTCTGGTAAGGTCTCTAATTCCAAGGAACCATTGTAAAGGTCCATAAAGTCAAAATCACTAAATAGTGTTACGGTAAAACACTTAGCCTGACGTAGAAAATCTTCTGAGGATAGTGATTGAGGAACCATCAGACCAGGAATGCCACGATAAGCAATCTTAGCCTGAGCATCTTTGGTAATAAAGAGATTTACTGGATGCAAAAGGAAGGTCACTGGCAACTCCAAGGCTCCTTCTAGACGAAAAATGTTTAGGGCCAAACGAATTCTCTCCGAAATGGTACGACTCTTTATTTCTTCATAAGTCAGTCCATGAGCTTCGACTTGATAGGAGAAGGTTACACTGTCCTCATCAGAGACCATCGATTGCTCCAAAAAGAACGGATGATGCAAATCCAACAGTAACAGTTCCCGTAAATCTTGACTCGCTACATCTGAACGCTTGAGGCTCAATTTCCAAGTTGTTTCATTTTTTTCATATACAAACGGCTGTTCGCCAAATATAAATTTTTCCTCAGTCACCTAAATCTCCTCTATCTCTACTAAATCTCCTGTCGTCATTGGATAATCAGATAGTTGTTTTCCTTCATCAATCAATAATCCTTTGTTGACAATTCTAAGTTGATATTTTTTTCTCTGTTTACCTGGAGTAAAAATCGTATCCACTTCTCGGATTAACCGTCGCACTTCAATCCGACTAGGAATGCGAATATCCACATCTTTTTCTCTCAAGCGTAGAGTAATATTGATATGTTGCTCCACTGTTTATATACCTCCTGTATATGATTTTGTTCTTACTAAATTGTTAAGACGGACCTGCTAAAACATTATTCTATCCCTTCGGCCATAAGGCGATAACTCATCACAGCTGTAGCTACGAAAAGCAATAAAAACAATGATACATAGGCTAACTCCGGAAGAAAATCACTCAAACCATCTTTTTCTAACTGACCAATATTTGTTTGAAATTTAGATGTTATTTTTGAATTTGGCTGAAACAACTGCTCTACAGGAGATTTTTTCACTGGATCCTCTATAGCAGAAAACAGTTGG
This sequence comes from Streptococcus mitis, assembly GCF_002096925.1. GTDB lineage: Bacteria > Bacillota > Bacilli > Lactobacillales > Streptococcaceae > Streptococcus > Streptococcus mitis_AF. The sequence continues at coordinate 39,484 of NZ_NCVN01000081.1, forward strand.
CCCCCTTCTGTGATCAACTGTTCCTCTTGATACTGTTGCACTTCTTGCAATTTCTTTTGAATCGCTTCGTTAAAAAGCTCCTTGGTTTGTTCAGATTGTAGACCAAAGTTAAGTCCCTCTTTTTTCTCAAGTCGAGAATCATCAATCTGTAAACGATTATCCTTCAAATCATCTGCAGCAGCCATTGAGACTGCTGCACATGCTACTAAGGTAAGAAGTAAAAGAATTATTTTTTTCATTTCCTATTCTTTCTCAGTTTGAAATACTTGAGGCCAAAAGCTTCTTTCTTTGATAAAAATATTCATAACAAGTAATCCAGCTACGACAATCGTCATTGCAACAAATGCTAAAATATTTGCTGGTTGTCCATCAAAATATCCTGAAAGGAAAGCTTCTAATATTGATAAAGCATTAAGATTTTTGATGAAGGCTGGGAAACCTGTTAGACTGGCCGTCGTCCCAATTGCATTTGATAGATACACAAAGCTAATCATCATAAAGAAGGCAAGACCCATTCCAATCACTCGGAAATGTTTAAGTAATAAATACTGCCCTTGAATCAGTACCAAAGCAGCTAAAACAATTAGCAATACCCATGACGGTTGATATTCACGACCAACGTGAAGTTGAGCACTCGATACAATACCAACGACTAGACCAACTATTATAGCTAAAATAGATAGTAAGCCAACTGTCATAATATCTGTATCATGCAACTTGTCTAGCTTAAATTTATCTTTGACCTTACGAACAATATTTTGCGTTGCAAATAAATAGCCTGTAAAGAGACTAACAATTTCAAGTAAGAGAATCCATGTAAATGGACGATAAACGTTGACAGTCGCTTTTACCGAGGTAGAATTTTGAACAACAGGGTTTGATAAGAAGTTAAGCAATACTTCGTTTGGCACCCCATTGTCATAGGCGTTATTCAGAACTTTCACGAAGGACTCTACAAAGTTACCATTGTTAGACAATTCTTCATTGAACTGTGTCATCAAAGATTCCGCATCCTGCGACAACTTTTCAGTACTTCTTTGAGCGTTTGATAATTCACGATTGAAATTTCCTAAAGTTTCATTGACAGATTCAGCGGCCTTAACATTACTTTGAGAAGAATCCTTCACAACCGTAGTTTCTGATAAGATAGCTGCATAATCAGTATTTAGAGTTGCCAATTGATCATCAGTATTTTTAAAAGCAGTATTTCCTCCGTTCTGTTCCTCTTCCAATTTCTCTAGTTTCTCTTTTAACTGTTTGTACTTCTCAAATTGGTCCTTTATTTTGGTATCCAATTCTTGGTTGGTAGTCAAAACACCCTGAACATTTTTTTCTAGAATAGGCTTCAAATCAGTCAGTTTAGCTAAGGCTTTATCTACCTTATCCTTAGCACCATCTGTATCTGTATCGCTAGCAGGTTTAGTTAGGCTTTCTTCGTATTTCTTCAGATTTGAACTAATAGCTTCCAACCAAATATTTGACAAAGCATCTGTTACATCACTATTTCGTAACTCATTGACAGTTTTGTATGCTTGTGTGAGTGCTTCTACCTTTTGGTAGGCAGAAGCTATTTTCTGAACCTTTTGTCCGTAAGTCACTGCTGCTTGCTGAACGTCTAAGACATCTATGGGAGCACTGACTGCTTGAACATCATTCAAGGAAATATCAACAGTCTCTGGCTCCGCTTTTAGAGTTGGGCTTGGAGCCCCAGTTGAACTTGGAGTTGGAGTTGGAGCTGCCTCTGCAAGACTATAGGCTACTTTGAAAGTCCCACCAGTCTTCATATCAATCTCTTGACCTAAGGCAACTGGTGTGCCATCATAAGTGACCGAATGAACCGTCACTCCTGTTCCAGCCTTCCATGATACCTTAGCCTTTGTTCCTGTTCGTCCAACAGCACTTGTACTAGTAATTGCTTTATTTTCCAGATTCTTCAAGTCCGCCAAAGAAATCTCGTCGCTAGGCTCTTTAATCTTTTTTAAATCTGTATAGTTTACAGAAGGAATTGTGATTGGTGTCATACCAAAACCACTAAATTCTTTTCCACTAAAATCTTCTTTTGGTAATTCTGAGATTGCAGAAACCAGCTGCTCTTTGAGATATTCTTCAGCCTTCTCTAGGTCCTTGTTTGCAGCTTTATCCAAAAATTGACCAAGAGTGATTGTCTTCTTACTTGTCCCATAGTAAGTGGCTAATTTTTCATCAATAAAGTTATGAATATCCTTTTTATGATTTTCAAACTTCGTTCTTTCATTTGTTAGATTGGTCTGTAAACTATCAATCTCTTTGCTGATGTCTTTTGCGACTGTTTTATAGGAAGGTCCAACTTCTGGTGACGTGCCATCAGAGGATGCTGCTGTTCCATCTATATTAGCAGTCAGACTACCTTGAGCTTCAATTAATTTCTGATAATTCTTAACTTGCTCCTGAACGTCTTCCCGACTCTTAGAGATGAGCTCAGTGATAACATCCGCATGGTTTTTCTTCTCAGTGTCCCTATTCTTAAGCAGAGTACCAAACTTTTCACCATAGGCAATCTTTGAATCATCGAAACGAGCAAAAATCTGAGAATAACTTTCCAAACCTGTCTTTAAGACACCGTTTGCATCAACTGAAGAACTAGACATACTGTAAAGAGTCGGGAAAATATTTTTAGAGTTAATTGCTATTCCATATAAGTTTGTACGGTAGTTTCCGATATTAGTTGCTTGTATCTGTGAACTAGCTTGCACATTTTTTTGCGCCGTATAAAGATTGCTCAAAATGCTCGCCATATACATGTCAACTAATTGACCATTTAAATCAGCAATAATGTCTTTCGCTAGTTTATTTGCATCATTTTCCACCTGCAAATTTCCTTGGGCATTGACCTTATAATTGATAGTCGTCTTATCAACATTAATCTTATTAATATCTAATACTTTTTCAGAAAAATCACTTGGGATGGTTAGTACGAGCTGGTATTTCCCACTTTCTAATCCGGTATCTGCTGCTCCACGAGGCACAACAAACCAATTTTGAGAATTATCCCGCTCGATGTTTTTTACATAACTAGCCCCCAAATTATACTCTTTTGTATCGACATAGACAGGCTTATCTTCATTTACAATAGCCACATTTAATTTGGTCTGCTGATTTACTTTCGCGTTATTCTCATTGTTAATTGTCGTATTCTTTTGAACAGAAAGATTCAAAAAAACCATCATCAAGAGCAACAATAGGGCTAGCAAACTACTCCCTACATATTTATATATTCTATTCTTCTTCATTTGCCTTTTAATCATCTCCATTAAAAAAAATAGGAAGGCTCTCGCCCTCCTAAAGCCACTTATAACAAATTAATGAATTTGTGATGCAAGTTCTTGGTCGTTTTGCTCAACAATTTCAGCAACTTTATACAATTGCGCATTGATTGCATCAAGTAAAGCTGCAAACTCTTCAATTTTTGGAGATAATTCTGTAAACTGTTGATCAAAGCTCTGAAAAGCAGCACCTTTCCAGTTCTCTCTAATAATCTCTTGTTCGTTACTCAATGTGCGAAGTACTTCTCTTACTTCTTCAGCACCATTAGTATATTTTTGAGCAGAAGTACGTAGTTCCTCTGTCGTTAATTGAATTAAAGCCATATTAAACTCCTTTAAGTTATTTTATAAATTTATTATATCAACAAATGTCACAAATTACAAGTGCTTACACCATTTTTTACTAATAAATTATCAAAAAAATCCTCTTGTATTAGATTAAGGGTCTATTCGTTAAAAATCCTTTTCCTCTAACTTTCGATAAAAGTTTTTATTCTCTTGGTGTCGAGCTTCCAGTACATTCTCTATACGATTCTTATAAAGTTGATGATAGCTATCTAAATTGTTCTCTATCTCAAAGATATATGGTTGAATTTCAGCAAAACTACTATCTCTACATGCATAGGAAAGCGCCTCTAGGAGATGATCCGTCTCCCTACTAAACTTGTGGAAATCATCATCCAAATCCATCTCCAAACGTTCTAAGTCTCGTAATTTACGATTATGTTCATCCTCTAGTTTCTGAAGTCCCTTTTTATCCATAACCAGTTTTCTCCTAGCTCTTGATCGGACTCTGTAAAGTAGGTGTTTGCAAGGTCTGTGTCAAGTAAGTTTCTGCAGCATCTGCAGCCTTTCCCTCAAATCCACCCTTAATATTGTTCACATAGGTCTTAGAAGCGTACTCTTGCATATCTGTGGCTGCTTCCTGCAACTTTTTAGCTAACTCAGCTCCTTTAGCAAGGATTGACAACTCTTTTGCAGTTACCAAGGCCCTGACTGCTTGGCGTTCTTGTTCCCTCATTCTTTCTTTGAAGGCTCTGTCGAGTTGCTCTCTTGTAATTAAAGTATCCTCATCCGTTAGGACTACCATTTTTTCCCCTCCATGTTTGCTTTACATCCGCCAATAGATTATTAAAATCTTCAGCACTATCTCTATCTATGGTCTCAAAGGAGCCACTAGCTTTGACCAAGCTTTCCCCCAGTTGCTGGATTTGTGTCAGGAAGGATGTTGCTGCTGTCTTCGTGTCACTAGCAACGCCTTCATCCCAAAAGCTTGTTGTATCAAAACCAGAAAGCAGATTCGTAACTTCTGAGCTTGACAAATATCCAACCATGTCAAACGCTGTTGACCTTGTCTCCTTTACTATATTTTGAATGTCTTCCTTAGCGTCTGAAAGTAAGGTTTTAACAGATTTAACTTTGTCTTCCATGTCAAAATTTGCTAACTGGGCTGCTGTCTGAAGCAACTGAGCTCGAACCAAAATCCTCTTTTCTCCTGTAAGATTGCCATTTCTCAGTTGTTCCTGGTAACGAGGAATAGCTTCTCGATCCCATTTTATAGATTCCTGACGTGCTTCTTCTACGATTTTACTATACTCTGTTGTATAATTCTTGTAAACTGCATAACCGATAGCCATCTTTGTTAGAGCCTCACCCCTCATAATGGCATTCAAAATATTTGAGGCTACATTATCATCAACTCCTAAAGACCTGAGAGAATCTAAAGATGTCGCAATCAGTCGAGACAGCTTTTCACCTGCCCTGAGCAATTCTGGGTGAAAATCCTCAGACGCGGTCAACAAATTTCCCTTTCCATCCGATTGGAAAACACCAAAGTCATGGGAGCTTTCGGGATCAGTAATCTGAGTATAATGCAAGGGGACGAGGACATTGACTTTACCGACGGGTTTCTTAAGGGGTTCATCGGAGTCACCAGGTAATTTGGTAATGGTGTGTTCTCGATTAAGCATCCCCACGATATCAAAAGGATTGACATAGTACTCAATTTTTTCGCTAATCTTTTTGATTTTCTCATCGCTGAGGCCCATTTCCTTTAAGCTCTTTGTCGTGTCTGGACCGTCAAAGAGGACCACTTTGCCGATTTTCTCCAGTTCCTCATCACTGAGGCCAGCTACTCCTTGGGCAGAGACTATGGTCCCTAGAGAGTGACCTGTGATGTCCATCGTAGCTTGCGGAGCTTTTTCACGCATCTCTGCGATTTTAGCTTTCATACCTGCCGTCGCTAACTTGGCTTGCGGGGTATGGATGTGGTTGAGGGCAAACTTGGCATCGTTGTCTATCCAATCGTTCCAATTTTCATAACTAATGGCATCACTTCCGCGGATAGCCATATAGGTTTTCGTGGTATCATTAGTCAAGGTTGGTGTATCCGTTAAGTAGTAGGCATTGAAACCAGCTTTCTCATCCGTTAAAAGCCCTTTTTGATAGAGCTTGATAGGAGGCTCTTCTTGGTGAACCCCTCCGCCAGGATCACCAACTTGGAGTTTTATCTTATCTTCCACAGTATGTAAATCAGGATCTGGCTGTAGGTAAACCTTACCATCATGAGAAAGGTGTTTACCTCCGGGAGTGATTTCCCATTCTTTTTTATCTTTGTTATAAATTTTAGTATCTTGAGAGAAATCAAATTCTAGAGAATCTCCATTATCTAACAATTTTCTAATATCTTTCAATTGAGACTCATAGGGAAATCTAACCGGTCTCCCCAGATAAGCTGACTGTGCTAAATTCGCATAAAAATTATCAAAGGTTTTTAAATTACTATTAGTCAAAAATCCTTCCTCCTACTCGCAATGGACTGCCTTGCATCATAGTATCAAAAGCAACCCGTCCATCCTCGATTTCAAAAATAACTTGCCAAGTTGAACCCTCTATACTATTAAAACCTCCTCCAACTATTACAACATTACCTCCACCTTGTGGAGTTCCATTTCCAACTTTTTCCCACTTAGTTTCATCCCAATCAATCTGAACCGATTCTACTTTAGGATTCAAAGATTTTACAAAATCTTTAATCTCTTCTTCATGCTCCTTCAGATAAGCCAACTGCTTAGCCCGTGGGCTCAGAGCTATTCCTCCAAATAGATTTGTTTCCTGTGCCATCCATGCTCCTCCTCCGAATACTACAAGGGCTAAAACCAGCCAAAGTAAGGTACGTTTTTTCATGATTATCCTCCTTAAACGTGGATTCTAAACCTATTATATCATGAATGTAAAAAAAAATACTTATAATAAGTATAGTTGTTTATTCTAGATTATCCAGGTAATTTGGCAATGGTGTTTTCTCGATTAAGCATCCCCACGATATCAAAAGGATTGACATAATACTCGATCTTTTCGCTAATCTTTTTGATTTTCTCATCGCTGAGGCCCATTTCCTTTAAGCTCTTTGTCGTGTCTGGACCGTCAAAGAGAACGACTTTGCCGATTTTCTCAAGTTCCTCATCGCTAAGTCCAGCTACTCCTTGCGCAGAGACTATGGTCCCTAGGGAGTGACCTGTGATATCCATCGTGGCATTTGGAGCTTTTTCACGCATCTCTGCGATTTTAGCTTTCATACCTGCCGTCGCTAACTTGGCTTGCGGGGTATGGATGTGGTTGAGGGCAAACTTCGCATCGTTGTCTATCCAGTCGTTCCAATTTTCTTTACTGATGGCATCACTTCCGCGGATAGCCATATAGGTTTTCTTGGTATCATTAGTCAAGGTTGGCGTATCCGTTAAGTAGTAGGCACTGAAACCAGCTTCATCATCCGTTAACAATCCTTTTTGATAACGTTTGTGATGAATATCCTGCCTCATCCCATTCGCATCAGGAACTGGTACCGATGTGACTTTATAAGTATCTCGCAAATCAGGATCTGGTTGCAAGTAAACCCTACCATTATGAGGAAGATTTTTACCCCCAGGGATGATTTTACCATCGTCATCTATATCTTGTGAATAATCTATTAAAGTCCAGTTTACAGCATTATTATAGCGTGATAAAGTATTTGGCCTCCCTCTATAAGCCGACTGTGCTAAATCCGCATAAAAGTTGTTATAATCTTTTAAATTACTATCAGTCATACTTATCCCAACCTCCATTTTTTAACACTCTAGGGGGATTATACATGCCAATCCGTTCTATTGAAGGTACATCATTTTTAGTTTTTAATCGAAAATCTATTGTAAAGTCAGAATCCTTTATATAATTAAAAGAACCCTTCACTGATAGATTATAACCTCCACCTTGTGGAGTTCCATTCCCTATCTGTTCAACAGTTAAACTATTCCAATCCATCTGAACTGATTCAATCTTTGAATTTTTAGACTTTACGAATTTTACAATCTCCTCTTCATGCTCCTTCAAATAAGCCAACTGCTTAGCCCGTGGGCTCAGAGTTATTCCTCCAAATAGATTTGTTTCTTGTGCCATCCATGCGCCTCCTCCAAATACTACAAGAGCTAAAACTAACCAAAGCAAAATACGTTTTTTCATCTCTTTCCTCCTATATAGCGGAATCTAAGTATATTATATCATGAATGTAAAAAAATACTTATATTAAGTATAGTTGTTCATTATAGATTACCCAGGTAATTTGGCAATGGTGTGTTCTCGATTAAGCATCCCCACGATATCAAAAGGATTGACATAATACTCGATCTTTTCGCTAATCTTTTTGATTTTCTCATCGCTGAGGCCCATTTCCTTTAAGCTCTTTGTCGTGTCTGGACCGTCAAAGAGGACCACTTTGCCGATTTTCTTCAGTTCTTCATCAGTGAGGCCAGCTATCCCTTGCGCAGAGACAATGGTTCCTAGGGAGTGACCTGTGATGTCCATCGTAGCAAGTGGAGCTTTTTCACGCATCTCAGCGATTTTAGCTTTCATTCCTGCCGTCGCTAACTTGGCTTGCGGGGTATGGATGTGATTGAGGGCAAACTTCGCATCGTTGTCTATCCAGTCGTTCCAATTTTCATAACTAATGGCATCACTTCCGCGGATAGCCATATAGGTTTTCGTAGTATCTTTCCCTAAGTTTGGCGTGTCCGTTAAGTAGTAGGCATTGAAACCAGCTTTCTCATCCGTTAAAAGCCCTTTTTGATAGAGCTTGATAGGATGCTCTTCTTGGTGAACCCCTCCGCCAGGATCACCAACTTGGAGTTTTATCGTATCTTCCACAGTATGTAACTCAGGATCCGGCTGCAAGTAGACTTTCCCATCATGAGGAAGTTTTTTGCCTCCTTTAGTGATTTCCAACTTCTTCGTAATCTTATTATAAAACTCCGCATCCTTAGAAAAATCAAATTCAAGAGATTGACCCGAGTCTAACACATCCCTATCGTATTTCTTTTGAGACTCATAAGGAAATTTAACCGGTCTCCCCAGATAAGCTGACTGTGCTAAATTCGCATAAAAATTATCAAAGGTTTTTAAATTACTATTAGTCAAAAATCCTTCCCCCCACTCGTAAATAATTGGCTAAAGCCATTGAATTAGGAATAATTTTATCATTCTCAATATCAAAAGTAACATTCCAAGAGGAGGACTCAATATGATTAAAACTTCCATATACATTTACAATTTCCCCTCCCCCTTGAGGGGTTCCATTCCCAACCTTTTCCCACCTAGTTTCATCCCAATCAACCTGAACAGATTCAATCTTTGAATTTTTAGATTTTACAAACTCCTTAATCTCTTCTTCATGCTCCCTCAAATAAGCCAACTGCTTAGCTCGCGGACTAAGAAATACTCCTCCGAATAAATTTGTTTCTTGTGCCATCCATGCTCCTCCTCCAAAAATTACAAGTGCTAAAACTAACCAAAGTAAAGTACGTTTTTTCATGAATGTTCTCCTAAATAAGCTGACTGTGCTAAATTCGCATAAAAATTATCAAAGGTTTTTAAATTACTGTTACTCATAAAGATCCCTTAAATTTCCTTTCAAAATTCTTATTGGTTGCATTTGAATAATAACAAGTTTCTCAGGGATTTCATTTAAATTACGTTTTAGTGGAAAACCTAATGTAAATTTAGTATCCTTATTATTATTGATTCTACCGTTCACTGTCATCATATAACCTCCGCCTTGAGGAGTTCCATTTCCTACCTGACCAACTTCCATACTATCCCAATCAAACTGAACACTTTCAACTTTAGAATTCCAAGATTTAACAAAATTCGCCATATCTTCTTCATGCTCCTTCAAATAAGCCAACTGCTTGGCTCGCGGACTAAGAAAGACTCCTCCAAATAAATTTGTTTTCTGTGCCATCCATGCGCCTCCTCCAAAAATTACAAGGGCTAAAACTAACCAAAGCAAAGTACGTTTTTTCATGAATATTCTCCTATAACATGTGAATATAGCCATATTATATCATGAATGTAAAAAATTTTTTATCATGAACCGCCCCTCAAAGCTTAACCAAAAATCTAACGCTCTCAATATCTGTACTTTATCAGTATTTTATTTGAAAAAAATTTTCTATAAAATTCCTTTTACACTATCTTTCCAATAATTCCTATAATAGGAATCAAAGAAAAACCTACAAGATCTGATTCTAAGGTGCTATCCCATCTTTTTCATTCATTTAGACTAACTGCAATTGAATTACATCTTATTGCTTCTTTTTTCATCTAGTTTAACACTCTAGAATTAGCTTCAAGGCATGTTCCTAACATATAAAAAAGCCCTGTCCCAAGACAAGGCTTTGAGCTTCTTCACTTTGCCGATTGCAGGGTTTGAACCTGTGACCTAGGCTTTACGAGTGCCTTACTCTACCAACTGAGCTAAATCGGCGATTACACTTACAGTATAGCACTCTGAGAATAGGTGTCAAGAAATTTTCATCTCTATTAAAAAAAGCCTGTCCTGAGACAAGGCTTTGATATTCTATTATTTACGAACCTGCACTTTCGTAGGCATCCAAGCCCCTATCCCAGAGTTTAAGGGAAATGACAAAGAAAACAAGGGAAATCAACATCAAACCTCCGATGTTAAAGATTACATCCTTGTCCTGCAAGAAATAGCTAGCAGGATAGTAGGCCGTAAAGGCAAATGGCACGATAAAGCTAATCAACCATCGAAGGAGCGAATTGTAAATCGAAATCGGATACTTAGCAAAATCATTAAACATATAGAAAATGTAAATCATTGCTCCTGACTGCTTGGTCCAAAAAGCGATGCTGGCTGTCGCGATTTTCAAGGAAGTATAAATCAAGGTCGCAAATGGTATGCAGACTAGGAAAATCAGGAATTTTGGAATAGTCCAAGCAATGCTAGATACCGTTGTCGCTAGTAGGATCCCACCAACCAAGAGTTCGCCCAAAGCATCAATCTGAAAAGTCTCAACTAGAATATGAAAGAGAGGATTGATAGGACGAGTCAGATACTTGTCAAACTCTCCCTTTCTCACCAAGCGTTGTCCCAATGCCCAGAGATTATCAAAAAAGAGATGGTCCAAGCCCTTGGGAATCAATGAAAAACCATAGATAAAGGCAATTTCTTGGAAGGACCAGCCTTCTAGGGATGGGATGTGTTGAAAGATGACATTGAGAAACAAGAGGTTCAAGCCTTGGGTCAGAAAAACTCCCAGGACACCAACTACAAAATCCACCTTGTATTCCATGATTTGCTTGATGTATTGTCTGATAAAAATCAGATGCATGCGTTGATATTTTTTCATACTAACCTCCTTGAATGGTGATAAAGGACTGGACTCGTTTCCAAATCAACTGAGACAAGCCCACCATCACTAAGAGCCAGAAAAACTGCAAAGCGAGCGCCTGAAGAATCTGATTGGCATCATATTTCCCAACGATAATCATGACCGGAGTGTAAATCAAGGATGAAAAAGGCAGGAAGGACAGAATATCTGAAACAACCTTTGGAAAGAAAGCCAAGGGAATCAAACTTCCAGACATAAAAGCCACTATGGAAGTCTTAAGTAGGTTGGAACCCCAAAGATTTTTAAACACAAAGGCAGAAAATCCAAAGCAGATATTAAAGAAAAAGTTAATCAGATAGGCCAGCGTTAAGCTAAAAAGATAAAGGACAGTTAATCCCAGCACTTCTACAATCCCTTGCCCAGATAAGATTTTCATCAAAACAATGACACTTAAAAATGGAAGGCCAACAGAGATAAAAATCAACCACTTGGACCCAAGCTCAGTGAAAAGATAGGAGGCTGCAAAATGCACTGGTCTCAACAATCGCATGATAATGGAACCATCCTTGACTTCCTCCCCAATCATAAAGGACGAATCTGACCTAGTCAGAAGATTTGTCACAAAACTCATGATGATGTAGAGAGTAATATCTGCCATACTGAAGCCCTGAATCAAAGACTCTTGCGAGGAATCAAAGACAGCCTTCCAGAGATAAAAGGCCACAAAAGCACCCATGACATCGCCAATCCGATAGAGAATGAAGTTAACTCGATAGGTGATCAATTCCTGAACACCTGCATTTATAAAGGGTTTATAACGTCTCCACAATTTGACCATCTTAGAGCTCCTTTCGATAGAAGCGACGGATAATATCCTCGATATCCGTATCCACCATCTTCAAATCGCGGATTTCAAAATCAGACAGGGTTTGCTTGATAATGTCAGCTGACTGGTAGCGAGAACTATCGAATTCAATATTAAGGCTATTTCCTTGTCTATCAATTGTCATATCCAAAAAGCCTTCATAGTGAGAAACGAGATGACTTTGACCTGGTAGCAGTTCAAAGGAGAGCGTCTTCATCTTGCCAAAGGTCTCCTTGAGCTGGCTAACCGTTCCATCAAAAATTTCCTGCCCCTTGTCAATCATAAAAATCCGATCACAGAGTTGCTCAATGTCGCTCAGGTCGTGAGTGGTCAAGAGAATGGTAGTCTCTTCCTCCTGATTGATCTGGGTAATGGCGCGACGAATGTTGTCCTTGACCGAAACATCCAAACCAATAGTCGGCTCATCTAAAAAGAGAACCTTGGGATTGTGAAGCAAGGAAGCTGCAATGTCCGCCCGCATGCGCTGTCCCAATGAAAGAGTCCGCACAGGATCCTTGATAAAGTCCTTCAAATCCAAGACTTCATTCAAAAAATCCATGCGCTTATGAAAGAGCGAGTCTGGCACATCGTAAATCTCTTTTAAGACTGTGTAGGTCTCTTGCAGTGCCAAATCCCACCACAGCTGGGTACGTTGTCCAAAAACCACCCCAATATCTTTGACATAATCTTGGCGATTATCCTGGGGAATCTTGCCGTTAATTCGACAAAAACCAGATGTTGGTTTCAAAATCCCTGTCAGCATTTTAATGGTTGTCGACTTCCCAGCACCATTAGCCCCGATAAATCCTAAAATTTGTCCTTTTGGGACCTCAAAGGTCAAATCCTTGACCGCTTCAAAGGTCTGCTTTTCAGGATGAATAAAGGAGCGCAATGCCCCCCTCAAGCCCGGTTCCTTCACTGTCTTCACAAAATTTTTCTGAAGATGTTCCACTTCTATCATTGCCATATCTATCTCCCTATCGTAAGAAACAACATTGTATTTTTGACTACAAATATTCTAAATCCTTACTTTCTACACCTTCTACATTTTATTACTACGGAAGGCTTTATACCAACCTATTATAGTCTAATAAAAACTAGAATGCAAGCGTTTGCTTAAAGTTTATGACATTAGAGATTTCTCTCTTAAAATAATACTTTTAAATCAAAAATTCTGGTTTCATCGTTTCCTTAAAACACACAAAAACCTGCCCAGAAGGGTAGGGTAGATATAAAGTAAAATATTTCTAATTTAGTATGTTAAAACCCATAAAAATCTAAAAACCTAAACGTTCTGGATCCCAATTACCATAATCATCGTATCCAAATCCATCAGGATCCATCGCATCAATACCACATTGTTCTAGAAATCTTGAACAGTCATGACAGTAGCAATCTTCATATCTTTCATCACTAGCTTCCCAATCAATTTCTTTTTTTGTAAACTGTTGTAAGCACTCTCTACATTCGTATAGTTTTGCCATAATATTACCTCTTTTTAATTTTCATTAAAATTTTCAATGTAGTCAATTATTTTTAATTTCATCGATTTTGTAATAGGATATTTTTTAACCAATTCAATAGCCTCTTCCTTAGAAGATGTTTTAAGATGTTCTTTAAGAACAAGCTTTGTAACTTCTTCATAACCTAACTCCGCTATCTTATCGGCTAATAAACCAATAGTTGCTAAAAGAACTATTCCTCCTATCATTCCAAAAGGTCCAAGTGCAGCTAAAGCTGCTGTCAATGCTGCCCCACCTGCTAATCCTGTCGCACTCATTGCTATCATTAGTACTACATCAGGTAAACCAAAAGCTGCTATTTTTTTTACAAGTTCATCCATTGTAACACTCCTTTACTTTATATAAAATTAACTTGCTTTAATTGAACAAACAATTATATATGCATTAACTATTCCAATTCTATATTTTTTGTTCAGTATTTTTGCACATTCTAAGACACTTAAGTCTCCAGATTCTATGAAATCTATTTCTGGTCCTTTATTGTTTATCAAAAAGTCCGTAAACTTTTTTGTAATTATGTTCTTTCTAACCAATAGAAAGATACACAAAGAAACTAACAATAAAATAAATACCAATTGAATATCCATAAAAACACACCTCTTAATTTTTTTAAAATAGTTTTACTATAATTATCTAAATTAAATTCTACTTCTCCTCTTATTTAGTTAAATATAGTATAGTACAATATTTTTAAGTTGTCAATTATTTTATACAAATATTTTGTTTTTGTCAACGTAAACTATTTTATCGTAGACAACTATTTAAATTATATTTTATTTTTGTTATAATAGAAATAGAAAATTATAGGTAAGAAGATATGTTAAAAGAAAAATATCCATCAACTGAAGATACAAGATTAATTCTACAAAATAACCTAAAAGCTATTAGAGAGATTTTGAATTGGACAAGTTCAGATCTCGGAAACCTTATAGGAGTGACTAAACAAACCATTAGCAATCTTGAAACTCAAAATAGTAGGTTAACAAAACTCCACTATATTGCATTACGTACCGTAATAGATTTTGAAATTGAAAATTTAAAAACGACAGATCAAGACAGATCTGATAGAGCAGAAATGTTGCTAAATTTGTTTGATGAATCAGAAAAATATGCAGCGTCTGAAAATAAATCATTAGATTTTGAACAAATTAGTGAAGCATCTTCATTAATTGCAACCACATCTACTGTCAAAAATGCTGCTACAGTCATAGGCTCACTTGCTGCAATTATTGGGGCACCAGTTGTTGCAGCCTTAATGAACTCAAAAGATAAGAAATAATATTTATTTTGAAAAAATAAAACAATAAGCAAAAGACGATCAATCATCTAATCGTTTTTCGCTTATTTTTATTTATATAATAATAAATTTTTGTTTAATCAAAAAACCCACCCAATGGGCAGGTTTCATCTGTATTATTCAGCTAGATTATGCTTTACCTTCTGAACCGAATACGTCGATACGTTCTTCAACTGATGCTTGGATAGCTTTTACACCGTCAGCCAAGAATTTACGTGGGTCGAAGAGTTTTTTCTTGTCGTATTCTGCTTCGTTTGCTTCGTAATCACGAGCAAATTTACGAGTTGCGTTAGCGAATGCGATTTGGCATTCAGTGTTAACGTTAACTTTGGCAACACCAAGTTTGATAGCTGCTTGGATTTGCTCATCAGGAATACCTGATCCACCGTGCAATACGATTGGGAAGCCTGGAAGAGCTTCTGTCAATTTTTGCAAGTGGTCAAGGTCAAGACCTTCCCAGTTTGCTGGGTAAGGACCGTGGATGTTACCGATACCAGCTGCCAAGAAGTCGATACCAGTTGCAACCATTGCTTTAGCGTCTTCGATTGGAGCCAATTCACCTTTACCGATGATTCCGTCTTCTTCACCACCGATAGTACCAACTTCAGCTTCTACTGAGATACCTTTAGCGTGTGCTTTTTCAACAACTTCTTTAGCCAATTTAAGGTTTTCTTCAACTGGAAGGTGTGAACCGTCAAACATGATTGAAGTGTAACCAACTTCGATACACTCAAGTGCATCTTCGTAGTGACCGTGGTCAAGGTGGATAGCTACTGGTACAGTGATACCCATTGATTCAACAAGGTTAGCGATCAAGTTGCGAGCAACTTTGTAACCACCCATGTATTTAGCAGCACCCATTGAAGTTTGGATCAAAACTGGAGCTTTTTTAGCTTCTGCTGCACGCAAGATAGCTTGAGTCCACTCAAGGTTGTTTGTGTTAAATCCACCAACTGCATAACCGTTGTCACGAGCTGCTTGGACAAATTTTTCTGCTGAAACGATTGCCATTTTATCAGGCCTCCTGTATATTTTTATGGGTCATCCCATTTACATTGTTCATTTTATCACTTTTTGACAAAAAAATCTAGTTTTTCCCGCAGTTTCGATTGAATTTCTTCTAGCTTCATCTATGTAAACCCTTTCTATCCCTAGTCTTGGGCGACTTTTGGAAAGGCTATGAAGAAGGTTAAACGATTCTCCTTCATCTCAAAACGATAAGGTAATTTTTCATGTTCCAATAGACTCTTGACCACAAAGAGCCCCATCCCAGACCCTTTGGCCTTGCGACTAGCATTGTCAGAAAAAGACTGGGCCAGTTTTTCTTGTTCCTCAGGACTACAGTTATTCTCGATAAAGAGTTCTCCTTCTCTCTCCCCGATGCGGACCAAGCCACCTAGAGTGGAGTGCTTGATGGCATTGCTGATGAGATTAGATAGGATCAACTTCATAACTGATGGGTTTAGATAAGCCTGCTGATGTGTCAAACTATTGTCTATCTGGAGCTCTCTATCCTTAGCTAGCAAGGCATAATCCTTAACGAGACTTTGCGTCATCTGGTGTAAGTCAATTTGTTCCCTATCATCTCGCAACTCCTGCACAGACGAGAGAGAAAGTATCTGGAGAACGTGGTGATTGAGCTCATCCACAATCCCCAAGGCAACTCCCAAATAGTGGTCTCTATCCTTATAACGACCGATATTTTCTTTCATGTTTTCGATTAGGATTTTGAGACTAGCCAGAGGGGTTTTCAGCTCATGAGAGGCCCCTCGTAGGAATTCGACCTTCATCTTTTCCAGCTGGAGAATAGCTTCATTCTTGTCATGCAAGTCCGCAATAACAGTCAAAAGATGTTGGTAGAGGCTATTGATTTGTTCTTTGAGATCACCGATCTCATCCTTGGAATCCACGCGCAATCGCACTTGGGCATCCAAATCCATCATCCGTCGAGTCACCCGCTTGATTTCCAAAATCGGGGCCACAATGGTCCGAGCATAGATGTAGGACACCAAGAGGGAAATTAGAAAGGATGCCAGCAGGGTATAGGGAAGAAATTGGAGACTGATTTGCTCTGCTTCCTTTTGCAAATCCATGGACGCTAAAAACTGGAGAGTCATGGTACCACCGTCTTGCGTTGTCACCTCGCGCTCCTCAATAAAGAGAGAGGTGGTTTGGCGATCTGTGTCTAGAGGAAGGCTGTCCTTGATTTCTAACTTGTCCTCGGTCATCTCGCCCTTAACGGCCCCCTTGATATCACTAGTCTGAGAATACAAGTCTAACACTTTCTCGATGCTCTGCCTATCCTTACCTTCTAGGGACTGGGCAATGGCTGTCGCTTTCTGGCCAATGGTTTCCTGACGATGACTCAGATAAGTCGAAGGAAAAAGAAAATAAATAGCTAAATGAAGACAAATAACCAGAACACTAAAAATCGAGAAGGTGTAGATAAATATCTTTGTAAATAAACCTGTTCGTTTCATTTTCGCTCCAATTTATAACCAACATTGCGCACAGTGAGGATGCAATCCAAGTCTAGCTTTTTCCGTAGTTCCTTGATATAAACATCAATGACACGGTCAAAGGGAACCTCATCTGTCGCTTTCCATACGGCATCGATTATCTGAGATCGAGTCAAGGCTCGTCCTTCGTTTTTCACCAGATAGTCCAAAATTTCCAACTCTTTAGCATTAACAGCCACTTCCTCTCCTGCTAGGCTTGCACTATAGCTCTCAAAGTCCACCTTGGTATCCTTATAAGAGAAGACTCGTCCCGTATCATAATAGCGCTTGAAAATCGCGTCTACCCTCACTTTTAAGAGGGAGAGGGAGAAGGGTTTTTCCAGATAACCATCTGCTAGCGAAGCAAAGGCACTCATCTTGTATTCCTCATCCTGAAAGGCTGTTAACATCAAAACAGGAACCTGGCTGGTTTTGCGAATCTCAGCTAGAACTTCCAGGCCATTGAGCTTGGGCATCTGGATATCCAGTAAAACCAAGGCTACTTCATAGCTGGAAAATTTTTCTAAGGCTTCTTGCCCATCTGCCGCCTCAATGGTTTCATAGCCACAATCCGTCAAATAATCACTGACCCCCTCACGGATCATCTCTTCATCTTCTACAATTAAAATTTTCATAGAAAAAACGTTTCACATTCCTTTAAATTTCTTGTAAAGCAACTTGCTTTCATCCTGATAAACAGAGGATTTACCAAGACAAAACAGATAAAAATGCTACCTATATTATACCCCATTTAGGGGAGAATAGGTAGCAAGTTTGTTATTCGCTATCCAGCAAGAGTTCTTTTGGTTGTTTTCTAAGGAGATTGCTTGAGGCAAGCGCCATAACGAGAACCACTAGAACCAAGGCAAGGACAAAGACGATGATAAAGTCTGATGTCTGAATAGAAATATCTAGGCTCGACAAGGTCTTACTAAAGCCATCTACTTCTGCACCACCACCAAGGTTAGAGGCTTGAGCAGCCTTGCTGGCTTGCTTGGCAACACCTGAAGTGACATTGGCAAGAACAGTATTTCCGATTGCACGCGCTGTGTAAGTAGCTAAGAAGTAAGCAGAAACAAGAGCAGGGATGGCAATCAAGATGGATTCGGTGATAAATTGACCCAAGATGCTTGCCTGCTTGAGACCGATAGAGAGGAGAATACCCACTTCCTTGCGACGGGCATTGATCCAAAGGCTGAGTAAGAGGGCAAGGAGAAGAACTGAGAAGCTCAAGCTACCCCAGAAGAGGAGGTTGGCCATCTTGTACATACCAGAGATGGATTGCTCAAGAGCTGGGTAGTTAGATGAGCTCTTAACGAGTGTATAGCTCTTCCAGTTGATACCACTGATGCCATTCAACTCTTTCATAACATCATCCAAGTTCTTGTCCGCTGTTACAAAGAAGGTTGCGTCCCCATAAATTGCAGTTTCTTCTGTGTATCCATAAAGTTTTGCAGCAGTGTGAATGTCTGTGATAGCTGTATTTTCATAGAGTTCTTGTGAGTAGGTTACTGCTGACTTATTATGACCATCAAAGAGTCCCTTGATTGTCACTTCGACTGTTTCCTTGGCTCCTTTTTCATTGTCTGCATCGTAGATATTGGAGTCTAGTTTGACCTTGTCCCCTACTTTCCAGCCGTGTTTGGCTGCCAAGTCCTTGTGCAGGAGGATCTTGTCCTTGTCGTCGTTTGTTAAGTGCTCTCCTTCGACCAGCTTATAAGAACCAGAGACAAACTTGTCTTCTTTAGAGGAGTCATTGACACCTGTAATCATTAAGCTACTTCCAAAATGTTTGGCACGGTCAGGAGTCAGATTTTTCTTGGTTTCTGGTGTTTCGATGAGTTCATAGCCAGTCAAATCTCCGATAGCGTTAATGCGTTTCACATAAGACTCAATGGCCTTGTTTTCGGTGATTTTTTTGATGTCTTCACCCTTAATATTCCCAGCACCACGAGGCGTTCCTTGATTGACGCGACGATTGATTTGCATGGAGAAGCTGTTGGTGATATTTTTAAAGGTCTCCTGAGAAGCCTTGGCAGTAGCTCCCTTGATCGACAAGCCGACCAAACTCAAGCTCGCCATGAGGAGAATAATCAGGAAGATGACAATCGATTTGAAAAACTTCCTTGTAACGTAGGCAAATGCGTTGTGTAACATAGGTTCCCTTTCTAGATTTTATTCTATTTTATAGTTCGAACAGAAAAAGCTCGTATTATTTCGTAGTATCGCGAGTTTCAGTCAGTTTCTTGTCCTTCAACTCAAGTGTAATATCTGACGCTTGTGCCACTTCTTTACTGTGGGTGACGACAATCACACATTTACCTGTTTTCTGGGCAAGTGATTTGAGCAGTTCGACAATATCTCCAGCAGTTTTAGGGTCCAGATTTCCCGTTGGCTCATCCGCTAGAATAACTGGAGCTTCTGAGACCAAACTACGAGCAATGGCAACACGTTGCTGTTGACCACCTGATAACTGGAGAACATTCCGCTTAATCTGACTTTCATCCAAACCAAGTTCAAGAAGTGTATCCTTGCTTGCTTTTTTGTTGACCAAGCGGATATTTTCCAGTGGAGAAAGATAATCTATCAAGTTATAATTTTGAAAGACCAGGGAAATATGGTGCATACGATGGTAAGAATAGCCCTTCTTACGAATGTCCTCTCCTTGAAAAAGGATAGAACCTTCAACCGGACTATCTAGACCAGCAAGTAGGGACAAGAGTGTGGATTTTCCTGCTCCTGACTCACCAATAATACTGTAAAATTTCCCGGGTTCAAAATTATAATTGATCTGATATAGGACTGCTTCAGCAGTGTTCTTATAACGGTAGGTAACATCTTGTAATTGTAATAAAGTCATGATTTCTCCTTCTTAACTAATAGATGATAAAATTTCTTTCGGCGATTTTCTAAATAAGAATAGGAAACAAAGGGCTACAGATAAACAACTAAGCAGAACTAGAAAAACATAGGATTCTGCAAAAGATAGGATGCTGGTTGATAGACTGCTTGCTTTGGCTAGCGTGTCTTGTAAGACTGCCTGATCTCCACTTGCTAGGACAGTTTGGAGCAGGTAGGATGTGATTGCGTTTCCTGTAGCAAATGCTGGAAGCAAAGCACCAATAGATACCAGAACTACCTCTAAACAGAATTGTAGGAAGATCGAGCTCTTGCCTTTTCCAAGTGCCAGTAAAATCCCCACTTCGTAGACCCTTTCTCTCAACCAGAGAGACAAAACAAGAATTAAGGCCCCTGCTCCAGCTATCAACATCCCATAAAGGAAGATGGTTAGGAAGGTTTGGAAGGTTGCAACTGAGTCTTTGATTTGTTCAAAAGCCTTGTTTTCCTTTTCGACTTGATAGCCTTGATTTCCCAAGGCCAAGTTTTCTACCTGCTTCATGAGTCCGTCCATTTCCTTAGGATTTTCTACATAAAAGCGCGCTGCACTGACTAGAGATTCACCATTTCCCAAAAGGCTTTGGCTACTTTCATAGTCTGTAAAGACTTGGTTTTCACTGAAGTCAGAAGACAAACCTGTAAATTTCTCTTGTTTTTTACCAGAGAAGATTCCGACGATTTCAAACTCGACAGTTTGTCCTTTGCCAGCTTCTGACTGTCCAGCATCCAAGCTAATCTTGTCATGAAGCGAAAGACCGTTCTTCTTGGCCAACTCTTCGTGGATGAGAATTTTCTTGGAATCTCCTTTTTGAAGGTGTCGCCCTTCTTTTAGGTTGAAAGCCGAGCTGGTAAAGGTCACATCCTTAGACGAATCCTCAAGAGCTGTTAAGCTAACCAAGTTCTTGTCCTCAGCTGACAAATCATCACGCTCCACGCTCTGCTCGCCACTCACCGCTTCCTTGTCTTTTAGTTTTGCAATCGTCTCCAGTTCAGGAGAGACATTTTCCAGTCCCTTAATCTTGCTTACAGATGCTAGGTCTGACATCTTGAAAGTCTGACCATTTTCTATCTTTTCAATAGAAAAAGATGTGTTGAGTGATTTGTAAAGATTGGTTTCAACTGTTTTGTTGGACTTCATCAGAGTCAAACAGGCTGAAATTCCAGCCAATAGAACCAATAAAATCAGAAATAAAATAAAACTTCTCAGTCGTTTTCTGCTGACATAAGCCCAAGCTCTTTGGATTGGATTCATTCGTCACCTCCATATTTGTAATACTATTATAAAATCCAAATATGAAATGTTTATGAAATACAAAAAAAGAGCAAAAATTTTTTGCTCTACTTGAATTAGATAAAAAGAGAGCTAGCCTAAGCTAACTCTTATCCTATGCGGAGAGAGGGACTTGAACCCTCACGACCTAAAGCGGTCACAGGATCCTTAGTCCTGCGCGTCTGCCAATTCCGCCATCCCCGCGTTGATTACTTTACTAGTATATCAACTTTTAGGATGCTTGTCAACACTTTTTTTCAATTTTTTTCATTTCATCAACCAAATTACTCAGAAAGTTCATTTAGATTTTCATCTACTAACTTAGCTCCGAGTGTATTTTTGAAATGACCTAGGGCAAATTGATGATTTTCAGGCCAGATGGAAGCAACAGCTGGTTTAACAATCTCGATGTCATATCCTAGATTATAGGCATCTATGGCTGTATGCAGGACACAGATATCCGTCAAGACTCCGGTTAAAATAACTGTAGAAATTCGACGCTCTCTCAAACGGATATCCAGGTCAGTCCCTGAAAAAGCTGAGTAATGGCGTTTATCCATCCAAAAGACACGACTGTCTGAACCATGCTCTTGATAAAAGGTCCCCAAATCTCCGTATAAATTGCGTCCACTAGTCCCAATCAAATTGTGAGGAGGAAATAGCTTGCTTTCTGGATGGAAACAATCGTTTTCTTCATGAGCATCAATAGTAAAGAAGATGTAGTCTCCTCGTTCAAAAGCTAGTCGAGTTACCTTGCTGATGGCATCCGAAATCGCCTGAGCTGGAGCGCCTGCTGTCAATTTTCCACTATCAGCAACAAAATCTTCTGTATAATCAATCGAAATCAAAGCCTTAGTCATTAGTAATCTCTTTTCTTCACTTCTTCAAAAATATCTGAAATCAAGACCTTAAGATAGGTTCCCTTCATTCCAAGTGAGCGACTTTCAATAATTCCCGCAGACTCAAGTTTACGAAGAGCATTGACAATCACAGAACGGGTAATACCGATACGGTCTGCAATCACAGACGCAGTCAACTGCCCTTCATTTCCATTTAATTCCCCTAAAATTGCTGAAACAGCACGGAGTTCGGAGTAAGACAGAGTATTAACCGCCATGGTAACAGCAGTACGGCGACGGATATTTTTCTCATCTTCTTCACGCTGGAAGTTGAGGAGTTGAATCCCAACAACGGTACTCGCAATCTCAACAAGAATCAAGTCCTCGTCTTCGAATTTTTTATCATTGCGCCAAATAATCAAAGAACCAAGGCGAATCCCTGATACATGAATCGGTGCAATAGTCGTCAAACCGTCTGGAAAGTCGGCACGACTTTCCACAGGAAAAATACTCAAATCATGATCAACTGTCAGATTGGCTTCTGTATCGTAGATCATGTTCGCACCTTGAATGTAGTCATCTGGGAAAATCTTAGTTTGGAAGAACTGCTCTACACGATCTGTATTGGTTTTGTAACGCATGAAATAACCAAGGAGACGTCCCTTGCTATTAACGATACAGGCGTTACAGTCAATAATATCTGCCAATTGACGGGTAATCGCATTGTAGGGGAGTTCTTCCTGCAACTGCTCCTCTGAGCGCTTCAGGATAGAAGTAATTTTTCTAGTTTTTTCTAATAAATGTGCCATTTTTCACCTCGAATTTAATCGCTATCATTATAACATAAACAGCTTGAATTTTCAATTATTATCTGAAAATTGCTTATTTAATTGCAATTTAAAAAAACAAGAATATTTTTAATTAAATTACTTCTTTTCTATTGACAAGCCCCCTATTTTTGTGTATTATAATATTACAAGAAGATAATATATCTATTTTATTTATCTTTCTTTTCCATTCGGTCTCCTTATATAAAAAAGCGATTCATTTTGAATCGCTTTTTCTTATTTATCGCCCTTGTTACGAATAACAAAGCCTGTTTGCTTTTCGCTTGAAGTATTGCGTGGTTTTTTATTATCCTTACGGTAACGTTTTTCCTTATCAAAACGATCATTGCCACGACTTCCTTTTTTGAAATCATCACGACGACCACCACGACGGTTGTCTCCACGGCGATTATCACGACGGTCATCTCCACGACGACCTCCCTTAGCTTTACCACCGAAGCCATTACCTGATGGTTTAAATGGCAGTGGTTTTTCACGTGCAATCTCCACTTCAGGAAGACTATCTGGGTCTTGAACAGTCAGACTCAAGATATACATTGCCAATTCTTCTGGAGTAAATTCGGCAGCTAGCTTACGAGCATCCTTACCAAATTTCTCAAAGTTGGCACGGATAGTCTCATCTGCAAAATCACGTTCAATTTTCTTGAGAGCTACCTGTTTTTTAGCTTGGAAGGCTTCTTCTGCACTTGCAGGTTTGAGACCTTTCATGCGTTTCTTGGTCAAGTTTTCAATGATTTGGAGGTAGCCCATTTCATTTGGTGATACGAAAGTAATAGACTGACCTGACTTACCAGCACGACCTGTACGACCAATACGGTGAACATAACTTTCAGGATCTTGTGGAATATCGTAGTTATAGACATGGGTCACACCTGAAATATCCAAGCCACGCGCTGCAACGTCTGTCGCAACCAAAACATCAAGATTGCCATTTTTAAAGTCACGAAGGACACGAAGACGTTTGTTTTGATCTAGGTCTCCATGAATTCCTTCTGCACGGAAGCCACGGATTTTAAGACCACGAGTCAGTTCATCCACACGGCGTTTTGTACGACCAAATACGATAGCAAGCTCAGGCTGTTCCACATCCATAAGACGAGTCATGGTATCAAATTTTTCTTGTTCCTTAACTCGGATATAGTATTGGTCAACCAATTCTGTTGTCAATTCCTTAGCAGCAATCTTGACATGCTCAGGTTCTTTCATAAACTGAACACCGATACGTTTGATGGCATCTGGCATAGTTGCTGAGAAAAGCAAAGTTTGACGGTTTTCAGGGACACGAGAAATGATGGCTTCGATATCTTCTAGGAAGCCCATATTGAGCATTTCATCCGCTTCGTCAAGGATAAGAGTTTCAATATCTTGTAATTTCAAGGCCTTGCGTTTAATCAAGTCCAAGAGGCGACCTGGAGTTCCCACCACGATATGGGCACCAGATTTAAGAGCCTTAATTTGTTTTTCAATGCTTGATCCGCCATATACTGAGCGGACTTTGACTCCCTTACTACGACCAAAGCGGAAAAGTTCTTCTTGACTTTGGACAGCAAGTTCACGAGTTGGAGCGATGACCAAGGCTTGGATGGTCGCTTCTTCTGTACGGATTTTTTCAAGGGTAGGCAAGCCAAAGGCTGCAGTTTTTCCTGTACCAGTCTGAGCTTGACCGATAACGTCCTTGCCTTCAAGGGCCAAGGGAATGGTTTGTTCTTGGATCGGACTGGCTTCTACAAAACCAGCTTTTTCAATCTCTGCTAGCAAATCAGCAGACAAGTTTAATTCATTAAATTTCACGATATTCTTCTTTCTAAAGGTGGTGCGAAGCCACCCTATAGGGCTTAGTTTATACTTTTCTTTTTATGACGTATTTTCATATACTGGATATAAAATCGTGTTGCTTCTTTTCCACAAAAGAAAAGTACTGTTTTCTTTGCAACCTATCTAGTATAACACAAGACCAGAGCAAAAGATAGTTAAATCCGTCGATAAAGTCATGTAAACGATTTTCCTTAGAAAACGAGGATGAAATTTCCACTATTTCATAAACTTTTTTAAAGCGTAGCAGAATTGTGCAAAAGTTTTTTTCTTATGCTAGAATGAAATTCGAATAGGAGGAAGATAAATGTTAACTTATGATTTAATCGTTATCGGATTTGGTAAAGCTGGTAAAACACTAGCTGGTAAATTGGCTTCAGCTGGCAAGAAAGTTGCCCTCGTTGAACGTAGCAAAGCTATGTACGGTGGAACTTGTATCAACATCGGTTGTATCCCAACTAAAACTTTGCTAGTTGCTGCTGAGAAAGACTTGTCTTTTGAAGAAGTGATTGCTACAAAAAATACTATCACTGGTCGCCTCAATGGTAAAAACTATGCAACTGTTGCTGGTACAGGTGTCGATATTTTTGATGCGGAAGCTCACTTCCTTTCAAATAAAGTCATCGAAATACAAGCTGGTGATGAAAAACAAGAATTGACTGCTGAAACTATCGTCATCAACACTGGTGCTATTTCAAACGTCTTGCCAATTCCAGGACTTGCTACAAGTAAGAATGTCTTTGACTCAACAGGTATCCAAAACTTGGACAAATTGCCTGAAAAACTTGGTGTCCTTGGTGGCGGAAACATCGGTCTTGAATTTGCAGGACTCTACAACAAACTTGGTAGCAAGGTCACAGTCCTAGATGCCTTGGATACATTCCTTCCTCGTGCAGAACCTTCCATCGCAGCTCTTGCTAAACAATATATGGAAGAAGACGGCATTGAATTGCTTCAAAACATCCGTACTACTGAAATCAAAAACGACGGTGATCAAGTCCTTGTCGTAACTGAAAACGAAACTTTCCGTTTCGATGCTCTTCTCTACGCAACTGGACGTAAACCAAATGTAGAACCACTTCAACTTGAAAATACAGATATTGAACTTACCGAACGTGGCGCTATTAAAGTAGACAAACATTGTCAAACAAACGTTCCTGGTGTCTTTGCAGTTGGAGATGTCAACGGTGGCCTTCAATTTACTTACATTTCACTTGATGACTTCCGTGTTGTCTACAGCTACCTTGCTGGAGATGGCAGCTACACACTTGAGGACCGTCTCAATGTACCAAACACCATGTTCATCACACCTGCACTTTCACAAGTTGGTTTGACTGAAAGTCAAGCAGCTGATTTGAAACTTCCATACGCCGTTAAGGAAATCCCTGTTGCAGCAATGCCTCGTGGTCACGTAAATGGAGACCTTCGTGGAGCTTTCAAAGCTGTGGTTAATACTGAAACAAAAGAAATTCTTGGAGCAAGCATCTTCTCAGAAGGATCTCAAGAAATCATCAACATCATCACTGTTGCTATGGACAACAAGATTCCTTACACTTACTTCACAAAACAAATCTTCACTCACCCAACCTTGGCTGAGAACTTGAATGACTTGTTTGCGATTTAAGTTGAGATTTAATCGTATCGAACAGCCCTCTGAGGGCTGTTTTCATTTCTGCGAAATCTCATACTCTTCGAAAATCTCTTCAAACCACGTCAGCTTCACCTTGCCGTACTCAAGTACAGCCTGCGGCTAGCTTCCTAGTTTGCTCTTTGATTTTCATTGAGTATCAAATCTGTCTTTTCCCTCTTTTATGATATAATAGAAACATGAAATTAAAAACTACTTTGGGCCTTCTTGCTGGGCGTTCTTCCCACTTCGTTTTGAGCCATCTTGGCCGAGGGAGTACGCTTCCAGGAAAACTTGCCCTTCAATTTGATAAAGATATTTTACAAAACCTAGCTAAGAACTACGAGATTGTCGTGGTCACTGGAACCAATGGAAAAACCTTGACAACTGCCCTCACTGTCGGCATTTTAAAAGAGGTTTATGGTCAGGTTCTTACCAACCCAAGCGGTGCCAACATGATTACAGGGATTGCGACAACCTTCTTAACAGCCAAATCTTCTAAAACTGGGAAAAATATTGCCGTTCTAGAAATCGATGAAGCCAGTCTATCTCGTATCTGTGACTATATCCAGCCAAGCTTATTTGTTATCACGAATATCTTCCGTGACCAGATGGACCGCTATGGTGAGATTTACACAACTTACAAGATGATTTTGGATGCTATTCGTAAAGTGCCTACTGCCACTGTTCTCCTTAATGGAGACAGCCCACTTTTCTACAAGCCAGCTATTCCAAATTCTGTACAGTATTTTGGTTTTGACTTGGAGAAAAGTCCAGCTCAGCTGGCTCATTATAATACCGAAGGAATCCTCTGTCCTGAATGCCAAGGAATCCTCAAATATGAGCATAATACTTATGCAAACTTGGGTGCCTATATCTGTGAAGGCTGTGGATGTAAACGTCCTGATTTAAACTATCGCTTGACAGACTTGGTTGAGTTAACCAACAATCGCTCTCGCTTTGTCATTGACGGACAAGAATACGGTATCCAAATCGGTGGTCTCTACAATATCTACAACGCCCTAGCTGCGGTTGCCATCGCCCGTTTCCTTGGTGCAGATTCACAACTCATCAAGCAGGGATTTGATAAGAGCCGTGCTGTCTTTGGACGCCAAGAAACCTTCCATATCGGGGACAAGGAATGTACCCTCGTCTTGATTAAAAATCCAGTCGGTGCGACCCAAGCTATCGAAATGATTAAACTAGCACCTTATCCATTTAGCCTATCTGTCCTCCTCAATGCTAACTATGCAGACGGAATTGATACCAGCTGGATCTGGGATGCTGATTTTGAACAAATCACTGAGATGGATATTCCAGAAATTAACGCTGGAGGTGTTCGTCATTCTGAAATCGCACGTCGCCTACGAGTAACTGGTTATCCAGCTGATAAAATTACTGAAACAAGTAGTCTGGAACAAGTTCTTAAGACCATTGAAAACCAAGACTGCAAGCATGCTTATATTCTGGCAACTTATACTGCTATGCTGGAATTCCGCGAACTGCTGGCTAATCGTCAGATTGTTAGAAAGGAGATGAACTAATGGTTTATACTTCACTGTCCTCAAAAGCTGGCATTTACCCCTATCAGCTCAACATTGCCCACCTCTACGGAAACCTCATGAATACCTATGGGGACAATGGAAACATTCTCATGCTCAAGTATGTAGCTGAAAAACTAGGGGCCCATGTGACGGTTGACATCGTTTCACTTCATGATGATTTTGATGAAAACCACTATGACATCGCCTTTTTCGGTGGTGGTCAAGACTTTGAACAAAGTATTATTGCAGACGACCTACCTGCTAAAAAAGAAAGCATTGACAACTACATCCAAAACGACGGTGTGGTTCTGGCTATCTGCGGTGGTTTCCAACTATTGGGTCAATATTATATTGAAGCTTCAGGGAGACGTATCGAAGGGCTAGGTGTCATGGGGCACTACACCCTCAACCAGACCAATAACCGCTTTATCGGGGACATCAAGATTCACAATGAAGATTTCGATGAAACCTACTATGGTTTTGAAAATCATCAAGGCCGTACCTTCCTTTCTGATGACCAAAAACCGCTGGGACAAGTGGTTTATGGAAATGGAAACAACGAAGAAAAGGTCGGCGAAGGGGTTCATTATAAGAATGTCTTTGGTTCTTACTTCCACGGGCCTATCCTCTCTCGTAATGCCAATCTAGCTTATCGCCTAGTCACTACTGCTCTCAAGAAAAAGTACGGACAGGACATTCAACTCCCTGCTTATGAGGACATTCTCAGCCAAGAAATCGCTGAAGAATACAGCGACGTCAAAAGCAAGGCTGACTTTTCTTAAACAAAAGGAAATTATATCAAAGAACTCTGTTATATTGTCGGAGTTCTTTTTTCCTTTTCTTTTACCCTTCTCCCTTGCATTTTCTCTCTTTTTTTGCCAAAATAGAGGGGTAGAAAGAAGGTAGCATATGTCTAAATTACAACAAATCGTAACATATCTTGAATCAGAAAAACTAGACGTCGCTGTCGTATCTGACCCCGTCACAATTAATTACCTCACTGGCTTTTACAGTGATCCCCATGAACGCCAAATGTTCCTTTTTGTCCTAGCGGATCAAGAACCCCTCCTCTTTGTCCCAGCCCTTGAAGTTGAGCGTGCTACTAGTACTGTTTCCTTCCCAGTTGTGGGCTATGTGGATTCTGAAAATCCATGGCAAAAAATGAAACATGCTCTTCCACAGCTTGATTTCAAACGTGTCGCTGTTGAGTTTGACAATCTTATCTTGACCAAATATCATGGCTTAAAAATAGTCTTTGAAACTGCTGAGTTTGAAAACCTCACACCTCGTATCCAACGCATGCGCCTCATCAAATCAGCTGACGAAGTGCAAAAAATGATGGTTGCAGGTCTCTATGCGGACAAGGCTGTTAATGTTGGTTTTGATAATATTTCTCTTGATAAGACTGAGACAGATATCATCGCTCAAATTGACTTTGCCATGAAACGTGAAGGCTATGAAATGAGCTTTGATACCATGGTCTTGACTGGTGATAATGCTGCAAATCCACACGGCATTCCAGCAGCAAACAAGGTTGAAAATAATGCTCTTCTCCTCTTTGACCTGGGTGTCCTCGTCAACGGCTATGCTTCAGATATGACCCGTACAGTAGCTGTCGGTAAACCTGACCAATTCAAGAAAGATATTTACAACTTAACTCTTGAAGCCCAACAAGCTGCTCTTGACTTTATCAAACCAGGTGTGACTGCCCATGAAGTGGACCGCGCTGCCCGTGAGGTCATCGAAAAAGCTGGTTACGGCGAGTACTTCAACCACCGTCTTGGTCACGGTATCGGTATGGATGTCCACGAATTCCCATCTATCATGGAAGGAAACGACATGGTCATCGAAGAAGGCATGTGCTTCTCTGTTGAACCAGGTATCTATATCCCTGGTAAAGTCGGTGTCCGTATCGAAGACTGCGGTGTTGTTACCAAGGATGGCTTTGACCTCTTTACAAACACCAGCAAAGACTTGCTTTATTTTGATTAATATTCTTCGAAAATCTTCCCACAATAAAACGCATAGTATCAAGGTTTCAAGACCTGATACTATGCGTTTTTCTGATTTGAAAGACTTTTGGCTCAGCCTCTTTACTTAATCTTCTTGATACTTTGACTAAGAATAAATCCTACAATCATCCCTACCATATTTTGCATGAAATTTGGTAAAATTTCTGGTAGGGCTGCAGCCCAGCCATTCATCAATGTAGAACCCAAGGCGTAACCCCCTACCATGGCAATCGTTGCTAAGATAAGGCCTAACCACTGAGTTTTTCCTTTAAATCCTGCGAAAAATCCCTGCAAGCCATGGTTGACCAAGCTAAAGAACATCCACTGAGGATAGCCTGATAAGAGGTCAATCAAGAAACCTGCTAGTCCTCCGACTACAGCCCCTTCACGACTACCAAAGTAGAAGGCCGTAAAGAAGACACCCGCATCTAAAAGAGTTAGAATGCCTGTCGGTGTTGGAATTTTTAAGAAATAACCTAGAACCACAGAAAGGGCGGTTAATAGGGATACAAGGGCGATTTTAGTTGTTTTGGTTTGCTTCATATTGTCTTACTCCATACTGATCTGCTTGTGCAATAGCACGATAAACGAAAGCCTTAGAGCTTTCTAGTGCTGGTAAAAGTTCATCACCTTTAACCAAGTGACTGGCAATGCTTGAGGCAAAAGTACAACCTGCGCCAGCATTTTGCCCTTGAATGACGGGATTTTCTAGGACTGTAAAGGTTTGTCCGTCATAAAAGACATCCATAGCCTTGTCCTGACTAAGGCGATTGCCTCCCTTGATAATGACTGCTGGTGCTCCTAAGTCATGTAATTTCTGAGCTGCAGTTTTCATATCTTCCAAGGTTTTGATTTCCTGACCAGCCAATAATTCTGCTTCAGGAAGATTAGGTGTAATCACACTGACATAAGGGAAAAAACGAATCAGTTCTTGGCATAGCTCACTAACAGCCACATCGTGAGTTTCCTTGCAGACCAAGACAGGATCCAGAACCACAGGCACTCCTGGGCGTTGCTTGATAAAGTCCAAGGCCTTCTCAGCCACACTGACAGTTGGTAGAAGACCAATCTTAATCCCTGCAAATTCCACATCACGCAAGCTATCTAATTCATGTTGAAAAATGGTATCGTCAGTTGGAAAGACTTCAAAGCCCTTTTCCGTCAAGGCTGTCAAACAGGTCACTGCTACAAAGCCATGCAAGCCGTTCAAGGTATAGGTAGCCAAATCAGCTGACAAACCACCACCACTAAAAATATCATTTCCTGAAAGTGCTAAAATACGATTATTCTTCATAACGAATCTCCTTCAAATACAAACCATTTGGTGCTGCAGTGGGACCTGCAAGCTGCCTGTCCTTTTTCTCCAAGATCAGGTCAATCTGCTCTACTGGCATGCGGTTATTTCCGATTTTGAGCAGTGTCCCCACCATATTGCGAATCTGCTTATACAAGAAACCATTTCCTGAAAAGGTAAAGGTCAAAAACTGACCTGTCTCATCAACTGTTAAACTAGCTTCTGTAATAGTGCGAACCTTATCCTCTACACTAGTCCCAGAGGCTGTAAAACCGGTAAAATCATGGGTTCCCTCTAGCTTTTTGATTGCAATCTGCATGCGTTCCACATCGAGTGGATAGGGAAAGTGAGTAGCATAGTGACGGCGCATAGGATTCTTGGGACGGCCCCTATCCACAATAAACTCATAGGTCTTACTGTGCTTGGCATAACGGCAATGAAAATCATCCGCCACAAGCTCAATCGAAATCACATCAATATCTTCAGGGGACTGAGTGTCTAGAGCAAAACGGAGCTTCTCCTCATCCATTTGATAAGGCAGGTCAAAATGAATAACCTGTCCCAGGGCATGAACCCCACTATCTGTCCTACCAGCACCGTGAACAGTAATGGCTTGCCCTTTATTTAACTTGGTCAAGGGTTTTTCAATTTCTTCCTGAACGCTACGCGCATGAGGCTGGCGCTGAAAACCAGCAAAGGCGTAACCATCATAGGAAATAGTTGCTTTGTATCTTGTCATAACTTCTATTTTATCAAGAAATTAGTCTATAAACAAGGTCCTAAAATAAATACTGTATGGGTACAAAAATACCGAAAGAAAAACTTAGGAATCAATCCTAAGCTCTCTTTTGAAGTAGATACATGACAAAGATAGAGGTTACAATCAACCATGAGCCTAAAATGGCAAAGACCAACATGCCATTGTGAGTTAGTAAGCCAATTGCACCTAGAACAAATGGAGTCGTAAAAGCTCCGAAACTACAGCCTAAAACTGCAAATGAGGTTGCTTGATTGAGGAGTTTAGCTGGAATTCGTTCAGAGACAAGTTGAAAGACCGTCGTCAAGGCTACACTGTAGGCAAAACCAGCCAGAATGCTTCCTGCCACTACCACCCACAAGGATGGAGATAAAGCAATCACAATTTGCCCTAAGCCGAAGGTAATACCAGACCAGAGGAGCAATTTTTCCTTAAAGATAGAAATCAAGAAAGAAAAACTCACCCCAGCCACAATCCCAATCAGCTGCATGACACTAAGAACAAAACTAGATAACTGGGCATCCCCTAGTCCTCTTTCCACCATCAAACTTGGAATACGGATAGTAATAGCCGTATTGGTACAAACTACAACTGCCGCTTCAATAGCTAGAGTAAAAATCAAGCCTTTCATTTCACGAGTTAAACGACTTGCTTCCTTCGCTTTTTTCTTGACTTCTTTCTTTTCTTTTCCATAAGGGACAAAGAGCAGATAAAGGGTCAGCACCAAAAATCCAGCACTATAGGCTAGAAAGGTAGCTGTCCAACCAAAGGCCAACAACTGGCCGACTGCCAAGGTAATGAGAGAAGCCCCCACGACCTCTGCAGAACCGCGTAGCCCTAACATCTGAATTCGCGTTTTCCCTTGATAGCGTTCACTGATAATGGAAATGGCCTTGGCATTGATCATCCCAACTCCCAAACCAAAGAGAATCCGTGTTCCAAAGACAAAAGGATAGGCTTGATACCAGAAGGGAGCCGTCCCGCTCAGGGATAAAATCAGCAAGCCCAAACTAATCTGTAAGCGCTCAGGGAATATTTTTTCTAAGAAACCATTTAGTAATAACATAATCATGATTCCAAAGGAAGGCAAGCTCGCCAAAAGCTCAATTTGTTCCTTAGGATAACCTTGATAATAGTCAAACATTGCTGGCAGGGCACTCGAAATGGAAAAGGAGGTAATCAAAACGAGGGAGAGAGCCAAAATACTGACCCGTTCTAAAAATTGTTTCATGAAATCTCTTTCTATATTTCTCTTAATCTTCTACTTTTTTGATAGTTATCAAACAAGCAAGAAAAGAAGAAGCCTCTTTAATGTATAGACTCCTTCTTAAACTCGAAAATGAATTCCTTGTGTCTTAGGATGACTTTCTCTTGATTTGCTTAATAAAGTAGAAGATAAATCCTGCCACCATATAGGCAACAAAGATAATCAGACACCACTTGAACACGACATCCCAACCTTTGTTCACATTCAAAAAGAAGTAAGGGAAAGGACTGACCTTAGAATTAGGAATGTCTAGTTTCAGTACCAAGCCATTAAAAAGAGCAAAAATCATATACAGCAAGGGTAAAATCGTCCACACAACTGGATCCCAAATCTTATATTGACCCTGTTTGTCAAAAAAGAGGGTATCCGCTAAAAACCAAAGGGGAACGATATAGTGGCAAAGGAAATTTTCCAGAGTATAGAAATTAGTCGCAATGGGCGCTAAGAGGAAATGGTAAATCACACAGGTAATCATGATACTCATGGTGACCCCACCTTTTAAGCGCAAGAGACTTGGCCTTTGCCAGTTTTCACCTAAACGGCTCATAACCTTTAGGAGATAGAGCGTAAAAATCGCTACTAAAAGATTTGACAGAACCGTATAATAGAGAAGCATCCCAAATCCACCATGCTTGGCGATTTCAAGATAAACTCCCGTAAAAGCCGCTAGAAACAAGAAGATACGGCTATAAAATACAAGTTTGTAGTGCTTTGACATGCTTAAATTTTCTTCACAAACTCTGATTTGAGTTTCATGGCACCAAAGCCATCAATCTTACAGTCGATATTGTGGTCGCCTTCTACGATGCGGATATTTTTCACACGCGTCCCTTGTTTCAAATCTTTTGGCGCACCTTTTACTTTCAAGTCCTTGATGAGGGTTACAGTATCACCGTCAGCCAATTTATTTCCGTTGGCATCGATAGCGACAAGGCCTTCTTCTACTTCTGCAACTTCAGCAGGATTCCACTCATGAGCACACTCTGGGCAAACCAGTAGGGCACCGTCTTCGTAGACATACTCTGAGTTACATTGTGGGCAATTTGGTAGGTTGTTCATTGTTTCTCCTTATAATCATTCACTATTCTTTGAAAATCAAAATTTCTCGAACAGCAACTATTATACCTTAAAATCAGCATTTTGACAAATGAGTCGCCGGAGAATCAAAGAAAAAATCATGTAACTTTTTCTGCTACATGATTTTTAAAAGATAGTTTATCATGAGTAGTGATACAGAAACTCATGATAGAAAGGGGTGCAGTTATCTTACAAACCAGGTGCTTGTCCAAGTTCTGCCGCAAGCATCCAAACCGTTTTCTCAAGTTCAGCTTTAGCACCAACAAAGATATCGTTTGTCACATCATCACCTTCTTCATCAGTAACATCCAAAGCTTTTTGGAATAGAGTGATGAGATAACGATAAACATCTAGGACACGTTCCAAGCTTTCTTCAACGTTACGGAATTCTCCTTCTTCTTCTTCGATTTCACTGTGTTGAAGGAATTCTGTCAAAGTTGAGTAAGGTTTGCCACCAAGGGTAATTAAACGTTCGCTGATTTCATCCAAGTGACCATCAAGAGCATCCATGTACTCATCCATTTTTGGATGCCATACAAGGAAACCACGACCACGCATATACCAGTGTACTTGGTGCAAAGCCACATGAGCTACGTACAAATCAGCAACAGCTTGGTTCAATACTTCCTTTGTTTTTGCCAATGCTACTGGCGCTGCTTTTGTCAATGATGTTACGTCTTTTACTGCTTCTTTTTTCAATTCTACCATTTTATTTTACCTCGTTTATTATTTTTTGTAACCACTTCTTAATGATTACTACCTTAGTATACTACTAAGGAAAACCAATAGCAAGCAAAATGACTCACATGAGAAAAGTTGCAATAGACTGATAATTTAAGAAAAGTTTAGTCAGTTCTGATTAGCTCACTTTCTAAGATTTACTTGAAAATTGGCTTTGTAAAGATCATAATAAAAGCCTTTTGCTTGGAGTAAACTTTCGTGATTTCCCTGCTCAATAATCTGTCCATCCTTAAGAACGAGAATCTTATTTGCTTCTTGAATAGTCTAGAGACGGTGAGCGATAACAAAGCTGGCTCTCCCTTTCATCAACTGTTTCATGGCTTTTTGAATCAAGAGTTCCAAACGGGTATCAACAGAGGAAGTCGCTTCATTCAAAATAAGAATTTTAGAATTGTCTAGGAGAGCACGCGCGACGGTCAACAGTTGTTTGTTCCCGAGGGAAATATTGCTAGACTAATGGTTGATTTCCATGTTGTAAGTAACAGGAAGAGTTCGGATAAAGTGGTCTACATTAGCCGCTTTGGTAGCAAAAAAGAAAGGACGATATTTGTCCTTTCTCGATCTTAGCTTTTCTTCAACCCAATAATGTTGATAAAGAGTCGATTATTTTACAAAGTCAAGCAATGCCAAGAAGCTTTCAGCTTCAAGTGACGCACCACCAACAAGGGCACCGTC
Source organism: Streptococcus mitis (assembly GCF_002096925.1). Taxonomy (GTDB): domain Bacteria; phylum Bacillota; class Bacilli; order Lactobacillales; family Streptococcaceae; genus Streptococcus; species Streptococcus mitis_AF. Next base: position 75,297 of record NZ_NCVN01000081.1, read on the forward strand.
AACGTCTGGGCAAGCCATGTATGAAGCAACGTTTTCAGGTTTAACAGAACCACCGTATTGAACACGAACTTTGTCCGCAACTTCTTGACCAAAGTCAGCAGCTACAACGTCACGAACAACTTTACACATTTTTTGTGCATCGTCTTGTGAAGCTGATTTACCAGTACCGATAGCCCAGATTGGCTCGTAAGCGATAACTGATGCAGCAACTTGTTCAGCAGTCAATCCAGCCAATGCAGCAGATACTTGAGCACCTACGAATTCAGCAGCTTTACCAGCTTCATAAGTTTCAAGTGATTCACCACAACAGATGATTGGAAGCATGCCGTTTGCAAAGATTGCTTTTGCTTTTTTGTTGATATCTTCGTCAGTTTCATGGAAGTAGTCACGGCGTTCTGAGTGACCGATAACAACGTAGTCAGTACCGATTTCTTTCAAAACTTGTGGGCTAGTTTCACCAGTGAAAGCACCTGCATTTTCAAAGTAGCAGTTTTGAGCAGCAACTTTAAGGTTTGAACCTTTAGCAGCAGCAATAACAGCTGTCAAATCAAGAGCTGGAGCAGCGATACCTGCTTCAACAAGATCTGATGAAGGAAGTTTTGATGCAACTGCTTCAACGAATGCTTTAGCTTCTTCTGGATTTTTGTTCATTTTCCAGTTACCAGCGATAAATGGTTTACGTGACATTTCACATACCTCTTTTTTCAATTTATTTTCTATTTATTTTATCACAATTAGACACAGCTTGCAAATCTTACTCGGATTTCAATCCTGCTTACATGGATTAATCCTTCCAGAGATCCATGGCATTTCTGAAATCTGCAGATACCTGTGTCAACTGAGGATTGCTGACTTCTCTCTCTGCCCGCTTGGCCTCAATTTGAGCCACACTCTTGATTCCTTCATGGCGCCAATTTCTCAAAATGGCCTGAATGTACTTCCAGTTTGCTTTTCCATTCAAAACAGCTTCACGAAGAGCCTCCTTAATCAAGTCAGCACTGGTCCCATCTTCTTTTAGGGTCTTGGTCAAATCCTCAATCTCAAAAGGAGTCAACAAGCGTCCCAACTCCTGCTGGAAAGTTTCCACCAAATTCTTAAGCTGATTTTGAGGTGTCAACTGGTCTGAACTTGAATGAGCAGCTCCAAGCAAATTATCCAAACGTTCCAATGCCAAACTAGTATCAAAAAGCAATTCGATTTCGCCATTTAATTCGATCGTTCGATACTGAAGTAGTCCCCTCTCCGTTAGATTGGAAATAGCCTGATTGACATCCGAAATTTCCTTGCCAATCCTGTCAGCAATCTGGCTTGGGGACATTTCATCTAAGCCTGTCGTATTTTGCAAATAGAAAAATTGCCAGACTAGAAAATCATCGCTAGAAGGAAAGAGTTCCTTAAAATGCAAGAGCAGGGCACTCGGTAAAACCAAGTTCCCTGATTTAAAAGCGTCTAAATATGTCATAATTCCTCTTATAAATACCCATATGCAGATGCATCATCTTCTATCTTTCTCCAGTCAAAAGGCGTCTCCTGATAGACAGCATAGTTTACCCAGTTACTGAAAAAGAGGGCTGCTGATGAAGACCAACAAAGACAAGGTGTCTGGTTGACATCATCATCCTTAAAGTAATTTTCTGGAATATGAGGATCCAAACCTGCATTACGATCTCGGAAATACTCTTTTGCCAGGGTATCACGATCATACTCCAAATGCCCAAAACTATAAATTTCTCGTAAATCCCGACTGGCCAAAATCGAAACCCCAACCTGAGGTCCTTCTGATAAAATTTCGAGATTGGTCTTATTCAGAATCTCTTCCTTAGAAATCTCCGTATGCCGAGAATGAGGAGCTACGTAGCTATCGTCAAAGCCTCTAAAGAGAAGGTGACCCTCTTTTAGGGTGTCCTGAGGATAGATACCCGATAACTTACTGTCCATCTGGTATTTTTCCACTCCATAACGCAGATAAAGACCAGCCTGAGCCCCCCAACAGATATGAAGGGTCGAATAGACATGGGTCTTGGACCACTCGATTACCTGACTGAATTCCTCCCAATAGTCCACTTCCTCAAATGGTAAATGCTCAACTGGAGCACCCGTGATAATCATCCCATCAAAATACTCGTCCTTAACTTCAGGAAAAGTTTTATAAAAGGTCTCCATGTGCTCTGAACGAGTTGTTTTAGAACGGTGGCTTTCCATATAGAGAAAATCAATATCCAGTTGCAGGGGTGTATTCGCCAAATGGCGCAACAACTGGGTTTCTGTGACCATTTTCTGTGGCATGAGATTTAAAATTAAAATCTTCAAAGGGCGGATATCTTGGTGGGCAGCACGTTGATCATCCATGACAAAGATATTCTCTGTCCGTAAAATCTCAACAGCTGGTAATTTTTTATCAATTCGAATCGGCATAACCCTCTCCTAACTGTACTCTTTCAGGAATCATTGCATATGTTTGAAACTCTTCGAAAATCTCTTCAAACCGCGTCAACGTCGCCTTGCCGTACTCAAGTACAGCCTGCGGCTAGTTTCCTAGTTTGCTCTTTGATTTTCATTGAGTATGAAACTAAATCTCAAACACTTAGTCCTTTTATTATACTGCAAGAAGATATAGTTTTCAATTATACTTTTTCTCTAACTAGCTATAGTCTATTTTTATATCCTAATGTAGAGAAAACAGCCCTGGGGACTGTTTTTCATTAATAATGCATGAGAACTTTGTAATCGTAATCACCGATTTTTTCACGGCCGTTCAATTCATCCAATTCAACAAGAAAGGCACAGCCTGCTACAACACCACCAAGTTTTTCAATCATCTCGATAGTTGCCTTAACAGTTCCACCTGTTGCCAATAGGTCATCTACGATAAGAACACGTTGGCCTGGCTTAATGGCATCTGCATGCATAGTCAAGGTATCAACACCGTACTCTTTTTCATAGTCAGCAGAAATAACTTCGCGTGGCAATTTACCTGGCTTACGAACAGGTGCAAAACCAATTCCTAACTCAAAGGCAACTGGACAGCCCACGATAAATCCACGAGCCTCAGGTCCCACAATCATATCAATTTTCTTGTCAGTAGCATACTGGACGATTTCACGAACAGCGTAACTATAAGCATTCCCATCAGCCATCAAAGGACTAATATCACGGAAGGTAATTCCTTCCTTCGGATAATTTTCAATTGTTGCAATGTAATCTTTTAAATTCATCTTTTTCTTTCTTTCAAAGTTTTTTACTCTCTATTATAGCATATTTTTTAAGAAAGAAAAAAGGAAAAGTTAACATCAATAATTATCTAACGATTTGACGATTTATGACTAGCCATAGCAATAAATCCCAATTTCTGTTTATTCTTATTAAACATTTTATACATAGTTAAAAACTGCTTTCTATTCTCCTTTTTACAAGCATTTACACAAATTTTCAATGTTCCTAGCCAACCTTCGTCATAAATCATACCCGATAATTTCATTAATGTCATTTCACCAGTCAATACTTTCACATCACAATAACCTGATTCTATCATCACTTGCTCCCAACCATCTTGAGTTAAAGGACCTACATTTACATGAATTGCTTGTGACAGTTCCTGTCTGACAGACTCTTTAGCTTCCTTAAGAAACACATCATGTGTCAGGAGAAGACCTCCAGGTTTTAATACCCTTAGATATTCTATTACACATTTTTTCTTAGCTTGATCGGCTTGCATAGTCAGCATAGCTTCATTTATAACAATATCAAAACTAGCATCTTCATAAGGAAGTTTCATTGCATTAGCTCTTTCAAAACTGATTAAATGACCAACACCTGCCGTTTCAGCAGATTTTTTAGCCACTTCTAAAGCTTGAGCATCCATATCAACAGCAGTTATCTTACAACCAAAACGCTGTGCCAACTCAATTGCTGTAGTTCCCCTATTACACGCAACCTCTAGTATTCTCTTTTCTTTTGAAAATCCTCCTTCTGCAATTAACCAATCTGTGGCACGTTTTCCACCTGGACGTAAACGTTTTTTCCCCAGTTTTGCTAAAAACTTATGACCTGCTTCTGACATTTGAACACCTCTGTTTTTTCTTCATTATAACATAAAATGATATTGTCTAACAATTCTAATCTATTTTTTGATGAACTATAATCAAACGCATACAGTCCGCCATGATTATAGCATAAATCTATTAATTAACTCTCTAGTTCGAATTCAATTGCTCACGTAGTTTACGCATATAGGTTACAACTACTTACTTGTACTTTAGAGTTGCCGGCCTCCTTATCCGCTATATACGCTTTACTATCACGTGCCTATTCGTATAGCCAAGATTTCTCTATCTCTTTCTCTGCCGATTCTTATTTCCAGCGTCAGACTTAAACAGTCTATCCTAATGCCGTTCGATCAGCTACTCACAATAGTCAGGCTGGGGAATTACTTTTGGGTTTACTAGTATATGGTACCCACAGAGGACTTACACATCAGATGAACGGAATGCCCGTCGTACCTAAAAAAACGAGCACTTTCGTACTCGTCCTCTGATATAAACTACTGATTAAAGTGAGTTTACGTCAACTTTGATACCAACACCTTGAGTAGTTGTGATAGTCAAGTTTGTTACGTAAGTTCCTTTAGCTGTAGCTGGTTTTGCTTTTTGGATTGTTTCGTTGAAAGCTTTGAAGTTTTCAACCAATTTTTCAGCTTCAAATGATACTTTACCGATGATTGCTTGAACGTTACCTGCACGGTCAGCACGGTAAGTGATTTTACCACCTTTAGACTCTTCAACTGCTTTAGCAACATCCATTGTTACAGTACCAGTTTTAGGGTTTGGCATCAAGTTACGTGGTCCAAGGACACGTCCAAGACGTCCAACAAGAGCCATCATGTCAGGTGTAGCGATAACTACGTCGAAGTCCAACCAACCGTCGTTGATTTTAGCAACAAGGTCATCTTCACCAACAAAGTCTGCACCAGCAGCTTTTGCTTCTTCAGCTTTTGCACCACGTGCGAAAACAAGAACGCGTGAAGTTTTACCAGTACCGTTTGGCAATACCATTGCTCCACGGATTTGTTGGTCAGCTTTTTTAACGTCGATGTTCAAGTTGTAAGCAACTTCTACAGTTGCGTCAAATTTTGCAAAGTTAGTTTCTTTTGCAAGTGCTACAGCTTCTTCTACGCTGTATGCTTTTGTGCTGTCGATTTTCTCAAGAGCAGCACGAAGTTGTTTGCTTTTTTTAGCCATTTTCTATTCTCCTTGTAAGTGGTTCAATCGATTTTCATCTCCCACGTCACTTCTCGAAATGATGAAGTCTTGCGGGTTATATTGGGGGTGTTATTGATTAGTCAACAACAGTGAATCCCATAGAACGAGCAGTACCTTCGATCATACGCATTGCAGACTCTACGTTTGCTGCGTTCAAATCTGGCATCTTAGTTTCTGCAATTTCTTGTACTTGTGCACGAGTAACTGTAGCAACTTTAGTTTTGTTCGGTGTACCTGATCCTTTTTCAACACCTGCAGCTTTTTTCAAAAGAACAGCAGCTGGTGGTGTTTTCGTAACGAAAGTAAATGATTTATCTTCGTAAACTGAGATAACAACTGGAATGATCATACCAGCTTGGTCAGCTGTACGAGCGTTGAACTCTTTTGTGAATCCCATGATGTTGATACCAGCTTGACCGAGAGCAGGTCCAACCGGTGGAGCTGGTGTAGCTTTACCAGCAGGGATTTGCAATTTTACAAGTTTTTCGACTTTTTTAGCCATTTTTAAATCCTCCTTTGTGGTTTTGGCGGTAATTAAAGATTTTTACCTCCCACAAGTATGCTTTACACATACTCATCTATTATACACTATTTATCTAGAATTGCAAGAGAAAAGTTTATTTTTTAATCGACGTAATCTCCGCCTTCAAAGCCGTAGTATTCTTCCAAACTGAGACCACTCTCTGCAATTTCTTTTGCTTCTTTTCCGACATAACGAAGGTGCCATTCTTCAGCCATATAGCCTGTTTCTTTTTCTTTACCTTTGAGATAACGGACAACAAAGCCATAATCAGCTGCATGGTCCAAGAGCCATTGGGCTGCTTTTTCTTCTGTTACTAAATCACCATCAGTCCCAATAACATCAAAGGCCAAGCCAGTTTGGTGTTCACTATAGCCAGGTCGGGCAGAGTAACGGTCAGCAGCTGCCTTTCCGTCTTGATTAACATAATCTTGATAGAGCTTGGTCTGAGTTTCATAACTTCTAAAGCCACTGTAATGGTCACTAATTGGGAAACCTGCCTCTTGCATCGCTTTGATGAGTTTGACCAACTCAGCCTTGGCTGTTGGATTTTCCCCTGGATTATAGTCTTTTGACAATGGGTAGTGTTTATTGGCTACGATGATTTCATCGTATTTCCCTTGGATGCTGTAGTAGTCTCCTTTATTAACCACTTCTGCTTTTTTCTGAGTAGCTCCTTGAGACTTACTTCCAACTGTTCCATCAGCTTTAGCAGTTTGCTCTGTCTTAGCTGAGCCATCTTCATTTTTTGCTTTTTCTTGTGAACAAGCTGCTAGACTCAAGGCTAGCAAGGCTGTCAAGACAAGGTATCTTTTTTTCATTTCTACTCCTTTATTTCTAATAGTTTATCTACTTCTATTGATAAACGTTTAACTAATCTTTCAATCTCATCAGGTTTTGCTTGGTAGGTCTCTGCTGTCATTTCTTCAAAGGGAACCCACCATACTGGACCACGTCCCTTGAGACCATGACCATTCATATCACCTCTTCTTCTAGGAAAAAGATGCCAGTGGATATGTGCATCGCCATTCCCTAAAAGTTCAATATTCATTTTCTCGGCAGTAAATGCCTTAGCAACTGCCTCTTGGACCACACTCATTTCTTCTAGAAAACGGAGTCTTGTCTCCTTTTTCAAATGGTGCAATTCGGTGACATGTTCCTTGGCTAGAAAGAGACTATAACCTGCAAAATACTGGTGGTCTCCAATCACAAGATAGCCTGTTTCCAACTCTTTGACAAAATAGGGATTTTCTCCCTTCTTGATGAGCTCAATTCTCTGGCAAATAAGGCACATATTAGTCTACCAACGCGCTCTTAAGATAAGCATCAACCATTCGTTCTGTTGCGACCACCGAATCAATATGAGTACGCTCATAAGAATGACTAGACTCTATACCAGCACCGAGAAGGGCATGTTTGACTTCTGCACCTGCAGACATAGCCGCTGAAGCGTCTGAACCATAAAACGGATAGATATCCAGCTTAAATGGAATATCTTGCTCTTTAGCCAAAGCAACCAAATGTTGACGGAAGTCATAGTGATAAGGTCCAGAGGCATCCTTGACACAGATAGACACTGTATATTCGTCTGTTTGCTGGTCATCTCCCATAGCTCCCATATCCACAGCCAGATATTCTACTACCTGAGCAGGAATATTAGAATTAGCCCCATGTCCCACTTCTTCAAAGACTGAAAAAGCAAAATGAGTTGTTACGGGTAATTCAATCTTCTCTTCCTTATAAACACGAAGCAGGTTAAGCAAAATCGCTGCGCTGACCTTGTCATCCAAATGACGAGACTTGATAAAACCTGTCTCTGTCACGACGGTTCGTGGATCAAAGCTAATAAAATCACCGACCTCAATCCCCAAGGCACGAGTTTCTTTTTCATTGGTCACTTTTGCGTCCAAACGCACTTCCATATTGTCCTGAGTGCGTTCTGCAGTTCCTGCATCCTTATAGACATGGCAAGAAGTTTGGTGGATGAGGATGGTTCCTGATACTTTTTCACCTGTGCTAGCCACATGAACGGTACAGTTTTCTCCTTCAATCATGTTCCAAGGAAAGCCACCGATACGATCCAGTTTGAGACGGCCGTCTGGTTTGACAGCACGGACAATGGCACCCAGCGTATCTACATGGGCAGTCACATAGCGATGCTCTTCATCATTTTGACCTTTGATGGTCACATTGACACCGCCCTTAGCTGTGCGAACCGGCTGGTAACCAAAACCTTCTAAAGTCTTGACTAAATAGTCCGAAATCTCCCGAGTGAAGCCCGTTGGCGACGCAATGGCTGTCAGTTCTTTGATATATTCTACTGTTTGATTCATTTTTTCACCTCTTTTGCTACCTATTATAACACATTTATCATCGGATAAAAAAAGAAAATCACTCCTGTAGACTTGGCTACAAAAGTGATTTTAATGATTATTCCATTTCAAAAACATCGCTTTCTTGCTTGTTTGGCAGAACCAATGAGAGCAAGATTCCGACAATAGCTGGTACTAACCATGGGAGTGATGCCTTGGCAAAAGGAAGAGCGTTGACAAGGTTTGCAAGAAACTCAACCTTAAACGAGCTTCCTAGTACGCTTGCAATAGCAATAGCTGTAACCACAGCAATTGTCAACTGCATACCTGGTTTTGAAAGAGCCACAAATTTGTTGACAATGACAATCATAACGATAGCAATCGTGATTGGGTACAAGATAACCAGTACTGGAATTGAGTACTTGATAATCGCATCAAGACCCAAATTGGCAATAGCAAATCCAATCAAAGTAAAGGCTGTCGCATAAACCTTATAGCTGATTTGTGGGAAGCGTTCATTAAAGAATTCAGCTGTTGACACAATCAAACCAACAGTTGTTGTGAAGCAGGTTACGGTAACCATAGCTGCAAGGAAGAGTTGGGCTGTTGAGCCAAAGATTTCTTGGGTAGCTTGTGACAAGATGTAAACACCTGGTGTTCCACCCTTCATCGCTTCAGCTGGTACTGGGAAATGATTTCCAAGGAAACCTAAACCGATGTAAAGAGCGCTGAAAGCAAGGGCAACAACGATACCAACAACCCAAATAGTTGAAATGTATTCTTTCTTACTTGAAAATCCAAGTTGTTTCAAGGTTTGAACCGCAATCACACTAAAGGCAACTGAAGCAAGGGCGTCCAAGGTATTGTAACCTTCTAGGAAACCTGTACCAAAGGCAGAAGCTTGATAAGCAGCTGAAGCAGCTTGAGGACTTGTTCCACCGTATTTGATAGCTCCTAGGACAACCAAGATAACAATCAAAATCGCAAAGACTGGCGTTAAAATACGGCCGATACGGTCTAAAATTTTTGATGGATTGAGCGATATCAAATAGGCTGCTGCAAAATACAGAACTGTAAAGACAATCAAACCAAGACCTTTATTTGCATCCGACAAAAGAGGGCTAATCCCTACTTCGTAAGCTGTTGTAGCTGTACGTGGGATAGCAAAGAATGGACCGATTGACAAGTAAAGAACTGAGAGGTAAAGAGTCGCAAACCAAGGCGCTATCTTTGTAGAAATCTCGTAGATATATCCTTTAGGATTTAGCGTTCCAATAATAAGAGTCAAGACGGCGATACCGACACCTGAAAAGACAAAACCTGCGATGGCAGGAAGAAAATGTTCTCCAGATAGAGCACCTAGAGAAGGCGGAAAAATCAAGTTCCCCGCACCAAAAAATATTCCAAACAGGAGTAAACCTGTTAGGGCACCTTTTTTAGCCATGAAAATCTCCTTCATATTTATAAAATACTGACCTAGTATATCATGAATAGGAGTATGAAAAAAGCTTCACGAAGTAAATATTGAATGTTTTCAAGATTCTTAAAAATGAGAATTGTCTAAAAATAAAATTCTCCTACCCAGTCCACACCAAGCAGGAGAAAATTCTAATGTTTAAAATTCTTCAAAAGCCATCATGCCACCTTGGACATTGATAACCTCATAACCTTGTTCTGATAAGAATTGGCAAGCACGCGCCGATCTCATCCCAGATTTGCAAATAACATAATGTAACTGGTCCTTATCCAACTGATCATAGGTATCAGCCAATTGACTAAGTGGCAGGTTGTGGGCGCCTTCTAAATGAAGAGCTTCAAACTCATCCACTTCTCTCACGTCCACTAGAGAAAGTTGGTCGTTTTGGTAAAGCTGGTAAAATGCGTCAAAGGCTATTTCTTTCATTCTTTTTCTCCTAATACTCTTCGAAAATCAAATTCAAACCACGTCAGCGTCGCCTTACCGTACTCAAGTACAGCCTGCGGCTAGCTTCCTAGTTTGCTCTTTGATTTTCATTGACTATAAAATGGTTTTAATTCTTTTTTTCAAATCTGGCACCACTTCTGACTCAAACCAAGGATTTTTAGCTATCCAGATTTGATTTCGCGGTGAGGGGTGAACTAGTGGAAAATAGGTTGGCAAGTAGTTCTGGTAGTGTTTTACCCGTTCTGTCACCTTGCCACTGACTTTCTCCTGTAAATAGTAGGCCTGGGCATATTGCCCAATTAAGAGGGTCAACTGAATATCGGGCAATTCTTGCAAGAGTTGCGGATGCCATTTTTCAGCAAATCCTGCTCGCGGTGGCAGGTCACCTGACTTGCCATGCCCTGGAAAGTAGAAATCCATAGGCAAAACAGCAAAATAGCCTGAATTGTAAAAGGTATCTTCATCCACACCGAGCCAATCTCGCAAGCGGTCACCACTTTTATCTTTCCAGTAAAGGCCTGCTTCTTGGGTTTTAAGTCCAGGTGCCTGACCGATGATATTGATGCGAGCAGTCTTTGGCGCTGCAAAGAGAGGTTCTATTCCACGTTCGGTATAGCTGGCATTCTGCGAATCTGCCATAATAGCCTGCTTGATTCTTTCAATTTGAGACATCTACTTTCCCTCCAAAAAGAAGTCTAAGCATACAATCTCAGACTTCTATCGTTTTATTTGATCAATTCGTAAATAGCTTCAGCATAGATGGCTGCTGCTCTGAAGAGATCATCCAAGGCGATAAATTCATTGGCTTGGTGCATGGTATCAATTGAGTCTGGGAACATGGCACCATAGGCAACACCGCGTTCGAGTAAGCGACCAAAGGTTCCACCACCGATGACTTGCTCGTGACCTTTAAGACCAGTTTGTTTTTCATAAACATTCAACAAGGTTTGCACAAGTGGATCTTCCATTGGCACATAGTGAGGGGTATGACCGTGCTCAGAAAGGCTAACAGAAGCAACTGGCAAGTTTTCAAGGATTGACTTGATTTGCTCTGGACTTGTTCCTTTTGGATAGCGGATGTTAAGGGCAATGGTATTATCAGCGCTTGTTTCGTCAAAGCGGAAAACACCAGCATTCATAGAAAGGGCACCCATCTTTTCATCCACATGAGCAATCTTGAGATTTTCACCCTCATGGTCGTTCAAGAGAATCTTACCAGCGATGTCAAGGTAGTCTTTGGCTGGACCAGCAAAGTCAAACTGGCTAAGGAAGAGGGCTAGGTAAGTCGCACCATTGACACCTGAAGCAGGCATAGCACCGTGGGCTGATTTACCAATGATCGTCACCTTGTACTGACCGTTTTCTTCTTGGAGTTCTCCTCTAAGTTTGTGTTCTGCAACAAAGGCATCTAGTTTAGCTTGCAAGTCAGCCAAGTCACCTGAAATAACTGCTGTTGCTGATTCTGGTACCATATTTTCACGCAAACCACCTGTAAAGCTGTGAAGACGGGCTGCACCTGTATTTTCTCCTGCAAAGTGGAGGTATTCTGTGATGTTTCCTTTTTCACCATTGATGATAGGGAACTCAGCGTCTGGAGAGAAACCGAAGTCTGGTTTGGCAAGACCTACGTGCTCAAAGTAGTAGTCCATGTCCGCCCAGCCTGATTCTTCATCAGTTCCAACGATGAAGCGAACTTTTTTAGAAGTTGGAAGGCCCAATTCTTTGATGATTTTCAAACCATAGTAACAAGCTGTTGTAGGCCCCTTGTCGTCCGAAGCCCCACGCGCATAAAGACGACCGTCTTTGATAGTCGGTGTATAAGGATCTGTATCCCAACCGCTACCAGCAGGAACCACATCCATATGGGCAAAGATTCCGAGAACTTCTTCTCCATCACCAAACTCAAAATGTCCTGCATAGTTATCGACATTCTTAGTTGGATAGCCATCACGATCTGCTATTTCAAGGAATTTTTCCAAGGCCTTTACTGGACCAGGCCCAAATGGATGTTCAGCATCAACCTTGCTGTCATCACGTTCTGAGTTGATTTCCAAAAGGCTAAACAAGTCAGCCAAGAGGTCTTCTTTGCGTTTTTCTACTTCTGCTGTAAAATCAATTGTTGTCATTTCTTTCTTCTTTCTATCTTTTCTCAATGATTTCATCTACTGGCAAGCGGTAGCTTGGTTCCAATTTTTCGTCTGTATAACCCACTGTAATCAAGAGTTCTGGGCGGAAGCGGTCTTCGATTTCCAAAACTTCGTTGACTTTTGATTTGTCAAAACCAAGAATCAGATTTGATCCGATTCCCTGATCTGTAAGAGCCAAAACCAAGTTCATAGCAACCAAACCTGCATTGAGGGCTAGGTAGTCGCTGACTTGTTGTTCATTGTAGCGTGCAAATTCAGCTGGCAAATTTTTCATGAAGTATTGAAGTTGTTCTTCTGAGAAATTGTTAGCACCACCAACTCGGGCAATCTTACGAGCACGTTTGGCAAGGTCTGTATCCGTAAACAGGGCAATGGTTACAGGCGCTGATGATACCTGCTCAAAGTTGGAACCGTAAGCCAATTTTGCCAGTTCGGCATTTTTCTCACGTACCACCACAAATTTCTAAGGCTGGCTGTTGTGGGCACTTGGAGCCAAGGTTGCAATTTCGATAGCCGTACGCACATCTTTGGGATCCACTGGCTTATCAGTGAAATGCTTGGTCGCATGACGTTTTTTATTTAATTCAAGAAATTTCATAATCGATTTCCTTTTCTAATTCTACTGCTTCCATTTTACCATATTTTGAAAGAGCTTGCAGGGATTTTTCATAGGAAAAGTAATAGCAAAAAAACTGCTCTATGCAGTTTGTAGCAATTATTCTAGTTACTCACTATAAAATTAGCAAATGGAATCATACTGAGATAGCTTCTCCGTTGTCACTTCTTCCAACTTTTTCTTTACCTGACCTTTTATAGCCGTATCCATCTGTGATTTTATTTTCCCAATAGCGACTTTTGTCTCCTCCGCACTTTCTCTCACTTTTTCTTTATAATCTGTTTGCAAAGAATTTTTTTCCTTTAGGATTACTGTCGCCATTGTATAGATTCTGTTCCTCTCCATCATACGATACATCTGACGTAAAGCAAATTCATATTCTTCATCTGTATAATATTCATTTAATGGCGCGAGCATATGACCTCCTTAAATCTCCGATTGTCTGTTCTAACTCATCTTGCTTTTTACGATAATCTCTGTTTAACAAATCCTCTTGATACTGCAATTCATCTTCTCTACGCCTGCACGCAAACTGAGAATCCTCCATCAATTGTTGTAAACTCCTATAAAACTGTTCTCCATCTTGGTAACTATATTGTCCTTTTTGAAGAAAAGCAGTCATCTTACCAGCTTCATCTTCTACGATTCGGGCAAGGCGGTCTCGACGTTCATAGAGTTCGTTGCGTTGATTTGTAAAAGTTGCTTTCTGCTTTAGATACTCATCTTCCAAATCATGATACTCTTTTTCTTTTGCTTTTAACTTTTGGAAGACTAAATCCGACTGTTCCATTTTCTAAATTCTCCTGCCAATTCCTTATCTGTAGCTAGTTTATTCTCAATGACTTGGATAATCTGTTGGTTAAGGGTATCAAACTCTGTGGCTAGTTTTTCAGCTTTTTGATTCATTTGCTCAAAATCTTGCTCAACTGAACCGACAATCGTAGCCTGAGTCACACCCGCAGACGCAAAAGTCGATAGGACTTCATCATAACTCAGGTATCGGAAACTACTAAAGTCAAGCTGATTCCATAGTTCTTGTGCTTTTGACACCACCTCCTCTTGAAGGTGCTTGACGTCGTCTGCACCAGCTCGAGCCGCATTAGCCATTCCTTCCCCTAGAGCCATCCCCTGCAAGCTATCCAAATATATTTCTTCCTTGCTTGACAAACCATCTGCCGAGAGGTAGCTTTTGATTTTTTGGTAGCGGTACATACCCGCTGTTGCTTCTGCTAGCGCCGTTACTTTGAAATCTGTGACACGTTTTCCGTTCAAATCAACTAACTGGCCATTCTCATCAAATCGCCACTGGGACAAGTTATGATATTCTAACTTGTCACCCCAGTTATCTTTTGCAGGATAGATAGCTGTTTGAGTCGTATTTCCCATAATATTGCCAATAAAATCATACTTATGACGGTAATTGCGAAATTGTTCTGGATGTTCTTGCATGTACTTGATTTCTTCTTTCGAAATCAAGTTATGAATATCTGGTCCGTTATACCCAACATTGGCATAACCTCGCTTCAAAGCGACATACATAGCCAGAGACTCTCCAAGCGAATGCCCCGCAGTTGTGATTTTAGCAGAGGGATAAGTTTTTTCAATTTCTTCCGCAAAACTCAGAGCCGTTTGAAATTGAGATTTTCTAAATGTCTTTGTTTTCGAATCCGACAACATCCGTCTATCACCAAATCCTATTGATTGGATATCTGTTTGGATGTCAAGCCGATCGTCTCTATTCGTCCCAGCATAAGCAATCACTACATGACTATAATCCACATTCCCATTTTTATCCACAGGAGCAACCGCCATCGCCTGCATACCATTGGAGGTGTTGTCTTTTACTTCTACAACTTTAAAATTCCCTAAATCTCTCTTTTTGGGATTAAATGGATATGTTTTATTTGCCTCAGGTGTATAATCCTTGTCAGTCTTCAATTTATCAACCCAGTACACTTGCTCTGCTATCCAATTATATTGTTCTTCTTTTACTTTCACCTTTTATTATTCTCCCAAGTATTGTACTTGTATATTATCTATAGAAACATTTTCCTTCTCTGCTATCACATGATTTTTTTCAATCGCTCTAAATTTTTCAATCGGACCAAGGACTACAGATTTTTCTTCGTCGTTAAATTCATCTATTTCTCGAGTAGTCAGTCCTGTATGATACTCGTCATCTAATTCAAACAATAAATGATATGAACCTGTTTTTTTATCTTTGTTAAATTTATTAAATTTAATTTTATTAAAATCATAATTTCTTGCTATCCACTTTACCACATTATCCTGTTGCGTTTTTGTCAAAGTTAATTTATTCTCAAAATTTTTACCATTTGGATGATTTAAACTAAACATCACGATTCCTCCTATAATACAGATTACTAAAGCAATAATACCCCATTTTTTACGCTTATTCATTAACACACCTCCTTATATTATTCTATAAAACAACTAGCCTCAATTACCTTATAGTATAACATAAATGGCTTTTTTACTTAACATTGGCATAATTCAAAGCTGTCACAAACTGAGAATCTACTACTTTCGCAGAATTTAGTCCTGAACGAGACTGTAGTTTATCCCTCCCAAGCCCTAAAGACTGTACATCCGTATCAAGATCCTTTATGTCATCTTTATTCGTCCCTGCATAAGCAATCACTACATGGCTATAATCCACATTCCTATTTTTATCCACAGGAGCAACCGCCATCGCCTGCATACCGTTGGAAGTGTTGTCTATAGGATTAGAGATTACTTTAAACCGATCGTTCCCAACTAATCGTCCCTCCTGAATAGGATTACTAACCTTACCAGAGTCAACATCATAAACATCGTCTACTATATATCTGTAATCTTCTTCTGTAATCATATAGTTATCTCTCCCCTAAGTAAATAATTTTTACTGCTATATCATATCCAGCTTCTTCTTTGTGTTCTCTCTTTGTGAAGTCTGTCGGTGAATAATTGGAACTTCTTATTTTCTCATTCTCATTTAGAGAATCTATTTTGACAGATATATCATATTGACCATTTACTTTAGCAGTAATCCTCCAACTCCCCGTACTTTCATTTTTTTGAAATTCAACAAACTCCACTCTCTTAATCTTTTGTCCATCAGCTAAATCATAGTTACTTACTAAAAACTTTGCTACCCTATCCTGTTCAATTCTCATTTTTTCTTCCATCGTTTTTTCTTTTTGTTGATTCAAACTAAACATGATAATCCCTCCTATGATACAAATTACTAAAGCAATAATACCCCATTTTTTGTGCCTATTCATTAACACACCTCCTTATATTATTCTATAAAGCAACTTGGTCTGAATTACCTTATAGTATACATAAATGGCTTTTTTAATTAACATTGACATAATTCAAAGCTGTCACAAACTAAGAATCTACTACTTTCGCAGAATTTAGTCCTGAACGAGACTGTAGTTTATCCCTCCCAAGCCCTAAAGACTGTACATCCGTATCAAGATCCTTTATGTCATCTTTATTCGTCCCTGCATAGGCAATCACTACATGGCTATAATCCACATTCCCATTTTTATCCACAGGAGCAACTGCCATCGCTTGCATACCGTTAGAGGTGTTGGCTTTTGTACTAAGAACTCGAAAAGTTTGTCCATCTGATTTAAAAATCTTATCGTCTCTCCAAGGTCGTTTTACTTTTCCTGCATCAACATTATAAACTCCATCGACAATATCATTATAATTTTTATCTGTTATTTTCATCACTTGCTCCAATATTTCACTTTAATATTATCTATTGTTTGTTGATTAGTGATTTCATTTTTTTCTTGTAAATTTAATCTTTTATTCCAACTAATTACATAATTGTCAGTTTTATCATTAAATTTAAAGAAAGTAATTTCCATTTCAAGTTCTTTATTTAGAGTTAATAACGCAGTTCTTGAACCTGTTGTAGCATTATTTTCTACATCATTAAATTCTATTTCATTGATTCCCTCATAATGATTAACTAAGTACAACGCCATCCTATCCTGTTCAATTCTAATTTTCTCTTCCAATGTTTTTTCTTTTTGTTGATTCAAACTAAACATCACGATTCCTCCTATAATACAGATTACTAAAGCAATAATACCCCATTTTTTACGCTTATTCATAGACATACCTCCTTATATTATTCTATAAAGCAACTAGCCTCAATTACCTTATAGTATAGGACCAATAGTCGCTCTGGTCTTGTGCATTGAATTCAAGATTAGCATAGTTCACTCGCGATTTCCTTTTCTAATTCTACTGCTTCCATTCTACCATAATTTGAAAGAGCTTACAGATATTTTTCGTAGAGTTAATACTTCTTTCAAACACTCTGCTATTTATTCTAAGCTATTTAAGTAGGTATTCTTTGGATTTAAAGCAATCAAAAAGCAGGCGATCGAACACCTACTATCTTATACTATTGACCAGATGCATAGGGAGCAAGTGCTTTATAAGCCGACTCCAGCGCTTTCTTCATTGTGTCACGTCCAGTTTTCAACTGTTGAACAAATAGAGTACGAGTTTGTTCAGGCACTACTGTATCATCAGAACCAATACTTGAAAGACTTTCGTTAAATGACTCTCTTACAGTCTCCATAGACTTAATCGCTGGTTCAACTTGGGCGTTATATGCTTCTTTTCCACTATCTGGAATTTTCTCCCCAATTTCAACTGCATACTTTTTATAATTGTCGACTAATTTGCCAAAGACGTTCTTCACTTCTCCAACAGTTTTAGCATTCTCAATTTCTTCATCAGTGATCAAAACAACCTCATTATTTTCTGTCTTTGAACTTGACGTTGTTGATGAGGTCTCTGAAGAAGTTTTCTCTACAGAGCTTGCATTTTTAGTCGAAGAATCAGACGTTGTTTTCCCTGCACATGCTGCTAAAACAACAACAGATAAAAGAGCCATACTGGCTGTAATAATTTTCTTCATAATGTTCTCCTTTTTATTAAGAATTAAGCCCATTCTATAACAAAATAATTTCAATGTCAAATTTTAGCTAAGCCACCTTTTCTTCCTTATCATCTGACTCTTTTCTAAGAAATTCTACTACAAACCTCACTTCAAAATAAGAGCTACCGGCTTTATTTCTCACTTTGTAAAAAATCAAAAAATTTCTTCACATCCTCTACATACCCATGCTTTTCTATTAAGCTGGCTAAGAGTTCCAGATTGTGCCCCTGATAGTTGTCTTCTCTTCGTAGCTCTTCATACATTTCGATAAAGGGAAGCCCCTTGGACTTGGCCAATTCTAACTCCGCTTCATAATCATAAGCGACTTTACGAAATAGGATATTTACCAATTCCCCATCTTCAACTTCTATCACGGCATACTGGGCACGGTGATTTTTTAACGCCTCCCAATTAAAATAGGGCATGCCAATCGACCCTGGATTGATGATTTGTTGCCCTTGACTGCCATAACGAAGCAATTGCTTGTGAACATGACCATAGACTGCCACGTCGGTTTCCGCATCTAGCAGTTGGTCAAATTTTTCTGTATCATTCCCAACCAGTAGATCTCCACCATAGTTTTTGTCAGGTAAATTATGTGTGAGAGAAAAACGCAGTCCCTCAACTTCTTTCTTTTCCAGCAAAGGCAAGCTTCGTAGCCAGACAATCGTTGCAGGATCCATTCGCTCCATCAAAAACTGGGTCATGCGCATTGACTGGATTTCTTTCGGATGTTCCAAACCATATTCGCCATCCAAGGCCTCAAGGATACGATCATCCCAATTGCCTCGAACACTGGCTGTGATGGGAAGATCCTTTAGCAGGGCGACTAAGTCATTTGCGCCTGGACCAGGAAGAAAAATATCTCCCAGAAGCCAGTATTCACTGACTCCTTGATTTTTAGCATCTGCGATCACTGCTTCTAAGGCCGTCGCATTGCCATGAATATCTGATAAAATTGCAATTTTATGGTTCATGATGATCTCCTTCTGTTTGATAATCTACTCTTTCTTCCGCCACTTGAGCTAATTCCACTTCTTCCTGCGGGTTCAACTTTCTTTGCACAGCCTCTGCTACTGCTCTCGGTACTCCAACTTCGACAATCTCATCCACACTGGCTTCCTTGATTTTAGTCAGAGACTTGAAATGTTTCATGAGATTCTGCTTGCGTTTAGGTCCCAGACCGTCAATTCCATCCAGTTGTGAAGAAAAGGAATTTTTGGAGCGCAGTTGGCGGTGGAAAGTAATGGCAAAGCGGTGCACCTCATCTTGAATGCGTTGCAAAAGGAAAAATTCCTGAGAATTACGAGATAACTCCACCACCTCAAGCGGATCTCCGAAGAGCAGCTCATGGGTTTGATGCTTGTCGTTCTTTTGAAGCCCAGCAATTGGAATATCCAAGCCCAGCTCCTCTTGGATGACTTGCTTGGCGATATTAACTTGACCCTGTCCCCCATCAATGACAATCAAATCTGGAGGAGTCAAACCGTCACGCTGTACTCGACCATAACGTCTGCGAATAACCTCACGCATACTGGCATAGTCATCTGGACCGACAACCGTTTTTATCTTGTACTTACGGTAATCCTTCTTACTTGGTTTTCCGTTGACAAAGACCACCATGGCTGAAACAGGACTGGTTCCCATGATATTGGAGTTATCGAAGGACTCAATACGGACTGGGGTTGGGATTTGAAGCAAGCGTCCTAGATTTTCAATAGCTCCTTGGGTCTTCTCGACAGATTTTTCTAACAAATTGAACTTCTGCTCTAGACTGACTCGAGCATTCTTTATAGCCAAATTGACCAGTTGCTTTTTCTCTCCACGCTGGGGCTTGACAATCTTGGTGTCTACCAAAGCCTTGACAGCTTCTTCGTCAATATCCTGCGGAATCATCACCTCATTGGGAACCAGGTGGGATTTTTCTTGATAGAATTGTCCCACATAGGTCAAGAAGTCCTCATCCGGATCATTGTAGTAGGGAAAAAGATTGACATCGCGCTCAATGAGCTTGCCCTGACGAACAAAGAAAACCTGAACACACATCCATCCCTTTTCCACATAGTAGCCAAAAACATCGCGGTTTTGGAGATCCTTAGCCATGACCCGTTGCTTGGTTCGAAGCGTTCCAATAGCCTGAATCAGGTCACGGTATTCTGCCGCACGTTCAAACTCCATAGACTGGGCTGCCGTTGCCATTTTGCCCTTGAGGTCATCAATGATTTTGTCATCCTGCCCTTTTAGGAAATCAGAAACCTCCTGAGCCATAGACTTGAAGTAGGACTCATCCTTCTTACAGATAGTGTGGGCCATGCATTGGCCGATATGGTAATAAAAGCAAACCTTAGACGGTGGATTGGTACACTTTCTAAAAGGGAACATTCGATCCAGCAGCCGCTTGATTTCATTGGCTGCCCCCACATCTGGATAAGGTCCAAAGTAGAGACCGCCGTCCTTCTTGACCTGACGGGTGATAATCAAACGAGGATAGCGTTCATTGGTAATCTTGATGAAAGGATAGGACTTATCATCCTTGAGCATGATATTGTATTTAGGCTTATTTTCCTTGATTAGATTGATTTCTAGGAGAAGTGCCTCAATATTAGACTCAGTAACGATAAATTCAAAATCCACAATTTCAGACACCAAGGCCTCTGTTTTGGTATCATGACTTCCACGGAAATAAGACCTCACGCGGTTACGCAGATTTTTAGCCTTCCCTACATAGATAATGGTGCCGTTTTTATCCTTGTGAATGTAGCAACCAGGGCTGGTCGGCAAGAGCTCTAGTTTTGATTTAATCAAGTTATTCATAGTTCCATTATAGCAAAAAAGTAGGGAAAGATATTCCCCTACTCAGTAGTCTCATATATTTTTCGAAGGTTTGCAACATCCTCTTCCTGGATACCATAAAAGGAACCTGCAGGTTGCATCACAGACTTCTCATCTGTATGGTCCAAACCAATCGCATGACCCAACTCATGTTCTGCCGTATGGACAATGCGCTCATAGGAATAGCCATAGTTAGGATTGGACAGATAATAGTGATTCAACCGCACCTCGACAGACAAGAATTGCCCCGTTAAGAGATTGGTCTGACTTTCCGCCTCTCCTGCCACAGGAGTACCTCCGTCATTCATCTCCGTAGCCATAATATCTGCCTTGCTGGCCTCAGTCACGATTTCAAAGTTAAAAGCACCCGTTTGATTCCAATTCTGGATTGCTTCTACATAAGCTTCTTGAAAGCGTGAATCCATCTGGGGATCCAAGTAAATGCGAGCAGAAGCCTGTGGCCACCTTCCTTCAGAGTGTTGATGGCTATCTGTCTGGTTCAACTTAGGCAGTTGCCCTGTTTTTTCCCATTGGTCGATACTTTGTTGACCAATTTTTACTGACCGTTCTGCTTACTTTAGCGCTCCTTGAAAATCCCCGTTCAGATACCAAAGAAGTCCGAAAGCAAGAGCACATAAGAGCACAACTATCCAAACCAGGCACCAGAACAAACGCCACACAAAAGAAAAGAAAGCCCCTATCAAACGAAAAATCCAGCGCATGTCCCTCCACCTTTCTAGCAAATAAAGACTATTTTACTAAAATAAGCTGAAAGAAAGCTAAATTATGACAATCTCTCTTCTAATTTGAAATCGATTGGTAGGGTTGCTAAAAATTTTTCCAATTGTATTTCCCAATAATACCACTCGTGAGTTCCAGCGCTATGGCTATAAGTCACATCAAATCCTAGTTTTTTGAGGTTTTTTACTGCTAGATTATTGGCTTCATACAAGAAATCCTGCTCGCCACACCAAGCCCAAAGCTTGGTCTTTTTGTCCGATTTTTTAGCCAGACTTTCTAGAGAATAGGTGCTAGCTGTCCAATCTTTAATCTCCCCAAACACACCTCTCCAATAAGCTGGTGTTCCCAAGTTTTGGCTTTCAGGAGAAAACTCTTGAAAACTAAGGGCGCCTGAAAAGCTAGCTGCACGAGAAAAACGATTTGTTGCAAGAGCTAGTTTGAAGCAGCCATAGCCTCCCATAGAAAGACCAGCGATAAAGGTTTTTTCACGCTTACTGGTCATGTTAGGGAAGAAGCGTTTCAGAACCTGTGGCAATTCCTCTGCTAGAGCTGTGTAATAGTCAAAACCATACTGGGTATCAGTGTACCAACCATTGCTGGTATTGGGCATAACGACGATGAGATTAGTGCCTCGAAGCAGGCGTTCTACATTGGTTCGCTTGAGCCAACTATTATGATTGCCAGACATCCCGTGCAAGAGGTACAAGACGGGAATATCTTTACAATCTGGTTCTTCCACTCGATTGGCATCAGGATAAAGAACATTCACTCCCCACTCCATATCCAAAACTTGTGAGTAATACTCGATTTTCATTACTGCCATAATTTTTTCCTCTATTTTTCTATAAGAAAAAGCCGAACCTCGACTTTCTCTCTGTTTATTTCAACGATTATTTTGCTTCCATGACTACTGGTAAAATAGCTGGACGACGTTTGGTTTGGTCAAAGAGATACTTGGTAAGATTATCACGAACCTTCCCTTTGAGATCTGCCCAGTCAAAGTCATCTCCTTGAAGATAGTCTTCTACCGTCTGGTTAATCAATTCGGAACTTTCACGGAGAATATCGCGACTCTTCTTGAGATAAACAAATCCACGCGTGTGAACACGAGCCTTGGCTACAATTTTCTTCTCACGACGGTTAACGGTAATTGCGACGATGAAAATACCATCCTCTGACAAGACCTTACGGTCACGAAGAACCACATTTCCAACATCCCCAATGGCATTTCCATCAATCAAGACATCCCCTGCTGAAACCGCTCCAGCTGGGACAAAGTCTCCATTCTCATAAGCCATGCTGGTTCCCTTTTTAGGAATGAAAATGCGTTCTGGCAGCATCCCGACGGCCATAGCAGCCTTAGCATGGGCATCCAACTCACGGTATTCTCCTTGAATCGGGAAGAGATACTTGGGTTGCAAGAGATTGATCATCAGCTGCAAATCACGCGCATTTCCATGCCCTGACACACGCAAGCTTTGAGTGATCAGTTTGACAACCCCTCCAGCTTGGTAAATCATGTTTTCCACACGCGCAACGAAGGCTTCTTTAGCAATAGACGGAGCCGTAGCAATATAGACCAGGTCCCCATCCTTGATTTCTACATAACGATGGCGACCAATCGACATCTTACGAAGTCCATTGATAGGTTCACCCATACGACCTGTCTCAAGAATAATCAACTCATGGTCTTCAAAGCGAGACATATCTTTCGGCTTAATCAAGAGAATTTCGTTGGCTAAAGACAACTTCTTGAGACGAATCGCTGTGCGGACGATATTTTCAATATCAAATCCTGTCAAGACAATACGTCGACCTGTTTTATCCGCAGCATCAAAAATCTGCTGGATACGAGAAAGGTTACTGGAAACAGCTGCAACGATGATACGACCTTCCCAGTCAGCAATGGTTTGGGTAATTTCATCCCTAACTTCACTTTCACTAGCCACCTGAATATTGCTGTCCGCATTGGCCGAATCACTGAGGAGAGCCAGGACGCCGTCACGACCGATTTCTGCCAAACGAGCGAAGTCTGTCGCATAGGATTCACTAGCTGTCTGGTCAAATTTGAAGTCACCTGTATAAACGATGCTACCTTCAGCTGTCTTCAAGACAATTCCCAGGCTCTCTGGAACGGAGTAAGTCGTAGGGAAGAAGGAAACCACTGTTCCACCAAAATCAATCTCCGTATTCTCATCAATGACATGGAAATCATTAAATTCCTTAACGGCATCATTTCCTTTGACAAAGAGTTTGGCCAACTCAATGGTCAACTCAGACCCAAATACAGGAACTTTAGCCTCTGTCAAGAGATAAGGCAGAGCACCAATGGCATCCGCATGCCCGTGGGTCAAGAAAACCCCAGCAATACGGTCGCTATTTTCAAAAAGGTAATCCATCTTTGGAATCACCACATCAACCCCTAATTGTTCATTTTCGGGATATTTTAACCCTACATTCAAAACAAAAATGGACTCTCCAATTTCAGCAATGTACATATTTTTCCCATTTTCACGTACACCACCAAGTGTTGTTAAACTAATATTACTCATTTTTCCTCCAAAATCTTAGTTTATCTTGATTATAGGGTTACTTACCCTTTTATTCTAAAAGCACTATTACTTTTAGCCGAATCTTTTCCTACTATTATACCATTTTTTTGATGATTTTCAAAATGAAGGTTTCCAGTTAAAGAACTATAAATAACTCTTCTCAAATGCACAAACAAGTGAGAACTACAAGCTCCTCAAAAGAATGTTTTCTGACTAGCTTCCTGTCACTCTTCAAATCTTTCCGCGACATTGAATAGCACTTCGCAGTCACAGTAGGCTCCATTTGTTTCTAAAAAGTCTCTAACTGTTTCGACATCCACATTGTGCTCTTCTAGAAATGTTTGTGTTAATAAAAAATCGTCTTGACAAGCTTGATATTCAAGCTCTACATCCAAAAAGTCAAACAAGTCAAAAAAGAGCTCCCTTGACAGGGGCAAACTTTCTTCGAATTTTTGTCTTTCTTGCTTTTTATAGTCCGCTCGTAATCTCTTTTTCTTCAGCTTATCCATTTGACACCTCTAGGATTTCCTTTGACCAGTTTATCTGCCAACTGACCAGTTTATCTGCCAACTAGTCCTCTTTCCTCATTATAACACAAAACCGACTCCAATTGGAGCTTATTCATGAATATAAAAAGAGTCAGCAAACCAACTCTTTCTATCTCTATTCACTTTTTTCCATTAAGAAATCATAGATTTCCTGAACTGTTCCAAGAGCCATCATTTCTTGGTCTTTGACGGTTTGTTTGAGATTTTGGTAAATCTGACTCTCAGCTATATCACGCTTTTCAGCCTCTTTATTCACTGTCATGACACCATCTTTGATGGTCACAAAGCCTAGCTCTTCAAATACTTGAATCATTTTGACCAGCAAGATTTGTTGGATATTGAGATAAGTAGCCAAATCCTTCAGTTTGTAGCGAATATCAAACTCTGGGAACTGGTAGATAGTCTTGTACAATTTTGCAAACTGCTCTCTAGTCCCATATCCCGTCAGATAGTAGGCCTTGTCAATATCATTTTTGAAATAAACAGCAGAAAAATTCTGCTCCTGAAAAATGGTCTTCAGCTGAGTAATATCCTCAGGAATGGTTTTTACAACCACAGCATCACTATTTACTAGATTGGGCAGTTCTCCAGCAAAATCCAAGACTGGAACCCCTTCTGGCAAGACTGCATTCTTCCCACGGATGTTAAAAAGTTGAACACCCTCCACACGCGCATCCACCATCATCAACTGGAGGGCAGTTTGGCCATTCCATTGGTTGACAGACAATTTGACTGCCAGCTCTAGATTCTTGGTTTGAGAAAACTCTGTCGCCCATCTACCTTGTCCGAAGGCCACCACTTCAAAACTCGCCTCACCTTTGGAAATTTTCAACTTGAGATGAGCATTGCCTGCCCCCATAGTACGGGCACTTTCGACCTGAAAATCCTTTATATAAAAGATAGGTTTCTGATTGTCCATGCCAAAAGGTGCCAAACGTTCAAAACTTTTGACCGTTTCCAAGCTAAGTGTCTCCAAATCCAGCTCTTCATCTAAATTTAACTTGTTCTTGCCAGCAGCATCTGCACCTTTTTCACGAACATAATCTTCCAAGACTTGAGATAAATCTGAGAGTTTCTCCACTTCCAGCGTCATCCCAGCTGCACCAGCATGGCCACCAAAGGCGATGAAGAGGTCGCGATGAGGATCCAGAGCCTCAAAAATATCCACTGCTTCCACACTACGAGCACTACCCTTGGCACGACCGTCCTCTATATTGAGAACGATGACTGTCTGCCCTAGTTCTTCCAACAAACGACCAGCCACGATTCCTAGAACCCCAGGATTCCAACCTTCCTTAGCCAAGACTTGGACCTTCTTCTCAGGATCCACCATGGTCTTAGCTTCTTCATAGATAGATTGAACGATTTCCTTGCGCTCTTCGTTTTTCTGATGAATCATAAGGGCAATCTCATGCGCTTCCTCATCATCAAATCCAGTCAACAAATCAATGGCAGGATTGGGATCATCCAAGCGGCCCAAGGCATTCAAACGAGGGGCAATCTGAAAACCAACCGTTTCTTCTGTTACTTCGTTGGCAGCAATCCCAGCCATATCCAACATTTCTTGTAGACCTATGCGCTGAGTATGCCCCAACATTTCTAGACCATATTGAACCAAGATACGATTTTCATCCGTCAAACTCACCATATCGGCAATGGTTCCGATAGCAACCAAATCCAGTAGTTCCACTTGCACTTCTTCTAAAAGGGCACAAGCCAGCTTGAAGGCCACTCCACAACCAGCCAAATATTTGAAAGGATAGTCCGCATCCGGATGCTCAGGATGAACGATAGCATAGGCATCGGGCAGAGTTTCAGGCATGGAATGGTGGTCAGTCACAATGACATCTACTCCCATAGACTGGGCCAATTCAATGGCTTCATGACCGGCAACCCCATTATCCACTGTCACTATCAAGGAAATTCCTTCTTGCTCGATAAAGTATTTATAAACACTGGCATTGGGACCATATCCATCAGTAAAACGATTAGGCAGGTAAACACGGCACTCGGCACCAAGCTGTTCCAAACTTTCCTTCACAATCGAAGCTGAAGTCATACCATCCGCATCATAGTCTCCATAAACGAGAATATTTTCCCCTTCTTCAATGGCCTGACGAATCCGAGCCACTGCCTTGTCCATATCATGGAGCAGATAAGGGTCATGCAAGTCCTCCAAGGAAGGTTCTAAAAACTTCTTTAGACTTTCTTGGTCCTGAACCCCTCTTTCAAACAATAAGCGAGCCACCTCAGGACCCAGTCCAGCCTTCTTGGCTATTTTTGTAAAATCCGCATCTTCTACCTGCGGGGCAAACTGCCATTCATAAGTAGGTGTTATCAAAAAGACATCCACTCTTTCTAAGAATTCTCTTGCTTCATTATAACACGATTTAGACGTTTTCTCTATCCAGATTGCTTTTTTATAAAATTTTAGTGAATTTTTTCAGATATGATTTGACAAGCCAATTCTTTTGGTGTAGAATCATGTTATAAAATCTAACACAAAGGAGATTCCTTATGGCTTTAGTAGAATTTGAACACGTCGAAAAATATTACGGAGACTACCACGCACTCCGCGACATCAATCTCCGTTTTGAAAAAGGACAAGTCGTTGTCCTACTCGGACCATCTGGTTCTGGGAAATCCACTCTTATCCGCACCATCAATGGTTTAGAGCCTGTTGACAAGGGAAGCCTTCTAGTAAATGGTCGCCAAGTTGCTGGTGCCAGCCAGAAAGATTTGGTACCTCTTCGCAAGGAAGTCGGCATGGTTTTCCAACATTTTAACCTCTATCCGCATAAAACAGTGTTAGAAAACGTAACACTTGCACCTATAAAAGTTCTAGGAATTGATAAAAAAGAAGCTGAAAAAACAGCCCAAAAATATCTGGAATTTGTAAATATGTGGGACAAGAAAGATTCATATCCAGCTATGCTGTCTGGTGGACAAAAGCAACGGATTGCCATTGCACGTGGACTCGCTATGCATCCAGAACTCCTTCTCTTTGATGAACCAACATCTGCCCTAGACCCTGAAACCATCGGTGATGTTCTGGCAGTTATGCAAAAATTGGCCCACGATGGTATGAATATGATTATCGTTACCCATGAAATGGGTTTTGCTCGTGAAGTTGCCGATCGCATCATCTTTATGGCTGACGGAGAAGTTTTGGTAGATACGACAGATGTCGATGACTTTTTCGACAATCCAAGCGAACCTCGTGCCCAACAATTCCTCAGCAAAATTATCAACCACGAAAGTGACAAAGTCAAATAAGGAGGCGCCTATGAAAAAGAAATTCTTTTTATCAGCATTACTGATTAGCCTTTTCGGCCTTGCTACTGCAAAACCAGTTCAGGCTGATACCAGTGTCGCAGACATTCAAAAGAGAGGCGAGCTGGTTGTCGGTGTGAAACAAGATGTTCCCAATTTCGGTTACAAGAATCCCAAGACAGGAACCTATTCTGGTATCGAAACCGACTTGGCCAAGATGGTAGCAGATGAGCTCAAGGTCAAGGTTCGCTATGTGCCTGTTACCGCACAAACCCGTGGACCACTCCTAGACAATGAACAGGTCGATATGGATATCGCGACCTTTACCATCACAGACGAACGCAAAAAACTCTACAACTTCACCAGCCCCTACTACACCGACGCTTCTGGCTTTTTGGTCAATAAATCTGCCAAAATCAAAAAGATTGAGGACCTAAATGGCAAAACCATCGGAGTTGCCCAAGGTTCCATTACTCAGCGCCTGATTACTGAACTGGGTAAAAAGAAAGGCCTGACCTTTAAATTCGTCGAACTTGGTTCCTACCCAGAATTGATTACTTCCCTACACGCTCATCGTATCGATGCCTTTTCCGTTGACCGCTCGATTCTGTCTGGCTACATCAGCAAGCGCACAGAACTACTAGATGATAGTTTCAAGCCATCTGACTACGGTATCGTCACCAAGAAATCAAATACCGAGCTCAACGACTATCTCGATAACTTGGTCACCAAATGGAACAAGGATGGCAGTTTGCAAAAACTCTATGACCGTTACAAGCTGAAACCATCCAGCCATACTGCAGATTAAGGAGGACACCCCATGACAGATTTATCATCTTGGACTGCCTATTTTCAGGATTTTGGACAATTTTTCAATGGTTTCCTCTTCACTCTTGCCCTAGCTATCGGATCCTTTATCCTAGCCATGGTTTTGGGCATCTTCTTTGGAGCCATGTCAACCAGTAAACGTCCGATTTTGCGCATTTTAGCTCGCATCTTTGTGGAGTTTTACCAAAACACTCCCCTCTTGGTGCAGTTTGTTATCGTTTTTTATGGTCTACCTCTTATCAGTGACCATACCATCATGATTCCGATTTATTGGACAGCTGTTCTCTGCGTGGGTCTCTATCACGGCGCCTATATCGCTGAGGTTATTCGCTCAGGTATTCAGTCTATTCCTAGTGGTCAGATGGAGGCCGCCTTGTCGCAAGGTTTTACCTTTATCAGTGCCATGCGCTTGATTATCTTGCCTCAGGCCTTTCGTATCATTCTTCCTCCTTTGACCAACCAAATCGTCAACCTCATCAAAAACACCTCCACCGTCGCTATCATCTCTGGAGTGGACTTGATGTTTGTGACCAAGTCTTGGTCAGCACTTAACGGAAACTACATTCCAGCATTTTTAGGAGCTGCCCTTCTCTACTTTTCTCTTTGCTTTCCTGTTGCCCAGTTTGGTCGCAAAATGGAGCAAGCCAATAAAAAAGCCTATTCACTTTAGGAGGTTACTATGGAATCCATTTTAGAAGTTTTGACCCCAGATAACCTAGTCTTTATCTTTAAAGGATTTGGCTTGACCCTCTACATTTCTCTGATTGCCATCGTCCTCGCTACACTTATCGGTACAGTTCTAGCAGTCATGAGAAATGGGAAAAATCCTATCTTGCGCATCATTTCCAGCATTTACATCGAATTTGTGCGTAACGTTCCCAACCTCCTCTGGATTTTCACTATCTTTTTAGTGTTCAAGATGAAATCCACACCAGCAGGAATCACTGCCTTTACCCTCTTTACATCAGCAGCCTTGGCTGAGATTATCCGAGGCGGTCTCAATGCCGTGGACAAAGGCCAGTACGAAGCAGGAATGTCACAAGGATTTACATCAGCCCAAATCCTCTACCACATCATTCTCCCACAAGCAATCCGTAAAATGCTGCCAGCCATCATTTCTCAGTTTGTAACCGTGATTAAGGATACCAGCCTCCTCTACTCTGTTATCGCCCTACAAGAACTCTTTGGAGCCAGCCAAATTCTCATGGGCCGTTATTTCGAACCAGAGCAAGTGTTTAGTCTTTATATCCTGATTGCCCTCATCTACTTCAGCTTCAACCTAGCAATTTCGAGCCTATCTCATATGCTAGCAAAACGTTGGCAACAAGCTGCAGAATAAACAACCACTCTCCAGTTAAATTGGAGAGTTTTTTTGATGAGAGTAGATATTTATAGACCTCAATTTGACACCATACTTTTTCTATGATAAAATGTAACAAATTTATTTACAACAAATCAAAATCTTAATGAAATGGAATTTTTTATGAAATCACTCAAAGGACTACTCTTTATCATAGCTAGTTTTGTCTTGACTATTTTGACTTGGATGAACACTTCTACCCAATTCATGATTCCAGGACTAGCTTTAACAAGCCTATCTCTGACTTTTATTCTAGCCACTCATCTCCCACTACTAGAAAACTGGTTTCACGGTTTGAAGAAGGTCTACACCGTCCACAAATTCACAGCCTTTCTATCCATCATTCTACTAATCTTTCATAACTTTAGTATGGGCGGTTTGTGGGGCTCTCGTTTAGCTGCTCAGTTTGGCAATCTTGCCATCTATATCTTTATCAGTATCATCCTTGTCGCCTATTTAGGCAAATACATCCAATACGAAGCTTAGCGATGGATTCACCGTCTAGTTTACCTAGCCTATATTTTCGGACTCTTTCATGTCTACATGATGATGGGCAATCGTCTTCTCACATTTAATATTCTAAGTTTTCTTGTTGGTAGCTATGCCCTTTTAGGATTACTGGCTGGTTTTTATATCATCCTCCTTTATCAAAAGATTGGCTTCCCCTATCTAGGGAAAATTACCAATCTCAAACGCTTGAATCACGATACTAGAGAAATTCAAATCCATCTTAGCAGACCTTTCGACTATCAATCAGGACAATTTGCCTTCCTAAAGATTTTCCAAGAAGGCTTTGAAAGTGCTCCGCATCCCTTTTCTATCTCAGGAGGCCATGGTCAAACTCTTTACTTTACTGTTAAAAATTCAGGTGACCATACCAAGAATATCTATGACAATCTTCAAGTCGGCAGCAAAGTAACACTAGACAGAGCTTACGGGCACATGATTATAGAAGAAGGACGAGAAAATCAGGTTTGGATTGCTGGAGGTATTGGGATTACCCCCTTCATCTCTTACATCCGTGAACATCCTATTTTAGATAAACGGGTTCACTTCTACTATAGCTTCCGTGGAGAGGAAAATGCAGTTTATATAGATTTGCTCCATGACTATGCTCAGAAAAATCCTAATTTTGAACTCCATCTAGTAGACAGTAGGAAAGACGCCTATCTTAATTTTGAACAAAAAGAAGTACCCGAACATGCGAGCGTCTATATGTGTGGTCCTCTTTCTATGATGAAGTCACTTGCCAAACAGATTAAGAAACAAAATCCAAAAGCAGAGCTTATTTACGAAGGATTCAAGTTCAAATAACCACTCATACTCTCCTGGAATTTCCCAGGAGTTTTTTCGACGCAATCTCAAAAAACACTGCCAGATTTCTAGCAGTGTTTTGACATTTCATTTGCAGGCATCTATCCCTCTTAATCCTTCATTTGACTCTCTGCATCGGCCACAACTTGCTCTAAACTAGTCTGACCAAGTTCAGCCTCCATAGCCAGCTGGATTCTCTCCAATTTTTGATCCAAAACATCATGAATATGAGCTCCAACTGGACAATTTGGATTTGGATTGTCATGGAAACTGAAGAGTTGACCAGTCTTTCCAAGACACTCAACCGCCTGATAAACATCTAAAAGACTAATGTCCTTGAGGTCCTTGACAATCTCTGTCCCACCTGTTCCACGCGCTACTGAAATCAGCTCTGCCTTCTTCAACTGGGACAAGTTTTTTCTGATAATGACAGGATTGACCCCGACACTAGTAGCCAGAAAATCACTGGTCACCTTGTTTTCCTTCCCCTCGAGGGCGATAATTATCAGCATATGAGTCGCAATGGTAAATCTACTTGGAATTTGCATCCTTTTCTCCTTTTTGCGAGGCATCCCTGCCTCTACTCTTCTTTTTCTTTTATTATACTCTTTTTAGTTGTAATGTCAATCATTACCACCTTTCAACCAGGCATCTAATCCCCTATCATAGCCCTCTTTCTGGGCCAATTCTCTCAGAAATTCCTGATTGTGAGTATGATGGATACCATTGACCAGACTTTCATAATAAACCTCAAAATAGGGAAGTTTGAGGTCTTTAGCCAACTGCAATTCAGCTGCCACATCGTAGTCTACCCGTCGGAAGTCCATATCTACCAAGCCCTTGTCATCAAACTCTAAAATCATATACTGGGCTCGCAAGTCCTTCCGTAACTGGGCATCTAGAAAGAAAGGTTGCCCAATCGAACCTGGATTGACAATCAATTGCCCACCAGTCCCGTAACGAAGCAACTGCTGGTGAATATGACCATAAACAGCAATATCACAAGGGGGATTGGTCACCAAGCGGTCAAAATCCTCTTGCGCTCCAGTATGAATCAACTCTCTCCCCCAGTTCTTATCAGGAAGATGGTGGCTAATTCCCACCGTCAAAGCCCCAAACTGACGATGAATCTGGAGTAGTTGATTGTGGAGCAGTTCAATTTCTTCTAGGGAAATTTCCTCTAAAACATACTGGCACTGGCGCAAGAGATAGCGTTGACTGGGGCGAGTACTATCCAATTCCTTACGGACACCATGCCAAAGACTGTCTTCCCAGTTTCCCAAAACTCTAGCCGTAATCGGTAGTTGAGCCAACAAGTCCAAAATCCTTCTACGCCCTGTCCCTGGCATGAGAATGTCACCCAAAAGCCAGTATTCATCCACTCCTAGCTGCCGCGCATCTGCCAAAACAGCCTCCAAAGCGGTGGTATTTCCATGAATATCTGAAAGAAGAGCTATTTTCGTCATATCCATCTCCTCGTTTCCTATTATATTTCTTCTTAGTATTATAACAAAAAATACTGTATAATAGCGTTCTTCAGCCCGCTCTTACTAAATCCAGAACACTACTTTTATCATTGTCAAGGCCTATCAATAAGATGATTTCACATTACTCCTAACAAAGCATAGCAAGCACTCTTTCAATGAAGAAAATTCAAAAAAATCTACAAATATCTTGAAAAATCTCACAATCATGCTATAATAATCCATAGAGACAAGTCACTTAGTCCCTTTCTACTAGAGAGTGCGTGGTTGCTGGAAACGCATAGAGAGCCTAAACTGATACTACTCTTGAGTTTTTATGAAAACATAAAACGGTGGCCACGTTAGAGCCAATCAGAGGTGTCCCTCTTTTTTGAGGAACATAAATGAAGGTGGAACCACGTTGCGACGTCCTTTCGAGGATGTCGCTTTTTGTTTGGAGAATAGAAATATTGCCAGATTAAATGAAACATAGCTAAGAAAAGAAGATGGAGGTTGATATGAATAAATCATTGTCTTGAGTGACTCCCTGCACCTTCCTTATAGTCTATTTATGGCTAATGAAAACTCTCAGTCTATGGGGATTGGAGTACATTGTTGTCTTTTCATTTTTTGCATTTGTTCCTCTTTTGCCATTTCTTGCTCCTTTTCTTGGTATCTTAATGTTTTTTAAGAAAAAGAAATTCATCCTATCGGGATATTTCCTAAGCCTAACTGCTGGTATTTATTTGGTTAATGCTATAAGAAACTATCCACTAAGGATATACATGAGAGGTGAAATGACTGAAGAGCAATACTTATCTCTTATCCTTTCCTTAGTATGCTATCTATTCATTTCTACAGCTTTCTTTATCTTTAGAATAAGAAAGTTAAACTATCATTTGTTTAGATAATCAGTTGTTATAATTCTTTGTAAATAACGAATTCTCTATTTCTTCAACCTCAATTATATAATATAATCATTTTTTAAGGAGAACATCATGATTAACATTACTTTCCCAGATGGCGCTGTTCGTGAATTCGAATCCGGCGTTACTACTTTTGAAATTGCTCAATCAATCAGCAATTCCCTAGCTAAAAAGGCCTTGGCTGGTAAATTCAACGGCAAACTCATCGACACTACTCGTGCTATCACTGAAGATGGAAGCATCGAAATCGTGACACCTGATCACGAAGATGCCCTTCCAATCTTGCGTCACTCAGCTGCTCACTTATTCGCCCAAGCCGCTCGTCGTCTGTTCCCAGACATTCACTTGGGAGTTGGTCCAGCCATCGAAGACGGCTTCTACTACGATACTGACAACACTGCTGGTCAAATCTCTAACGAAGACCTTCCTCGTATCGAAGAAGAAATGCAAAAAATCGTCAAAGAAAACTTCCCATCAATCCGTGAAGAAGTGACTAAAGACGAGGCACGTGAAATCTTCAAGAACGACCCTTACAAGTTGGAATTGATTGAAGAACACTCAGAAGACGAAGGTGGTTTGACTATCTATCGTCAAGGTGAGTATGTAGACCTTTGCCGTGGCCCACACGTCCCTTCAACAGGTCGTATCCAAATCTTCCACCTTCTCCATGTAGCAGGTGCTTACTGGCGTGGAAATAGCGACAACGCTATGATGCAACGTATCTACGGTACAGCTTGGTTTGACAAGAAAGACTTGAAAAACTACCTCCAAATGCGTGAAGAAGCTAAGGAACGTGACCACCGTAAACTTGGTAAAGAGCTTGATCTCTTCATGATTTCTCAAGAGGTTGGTCAAGGGCTTCCATTCTGGTTGCCAAATGGTGCGACTATTCGTCGTGAATTGGAACGCTACATCGTAGACAAAGAGCTAGCTTCAGGCTACCAACACGTCTACACTCCACCACTTGCTTCTGTTGAGCTTTACAAGACTTCTGGTCACTGGGATCATTACCAAGAAGACATGTTCCCAACTATGGACATGGGTGACGGGGAAGAATTTGTCCTGCGTCCAATGAACTGTCCGCACCACATCCAAGTCTTCAAACACCATGTTCACTCTTACCGCGAATTGCCAATCCGTATCGCTGAAATCGGTATGATGCACCGTTACGAAAAATCTGGTTCCCTCACTGGTCTTCAACGTGTGCGTGAAATGTCACTCAACGACGGTCACCTCTTTGTAACTCCAGAACAAATCCAAGAGGAATTCCAACGTGCCCTTCAGTTGATTATCGATGTTTATGAAGACTTCAACTTGACTGAATACCGCTTCCGCCTCTCTCTTCGTGACCCTCAAGATACTCACAAGTACTTTGACAACGATGAGATGTGGGAAAATGCACAAACCATGCTTCGTGCAGCCCTTGATGAAATGGGTGTTGACTACTTTGAAGCTGAGGGTGAAGCAGCCTTTTACGGACCAAAATTGGATATCCAGGTTAAAACTGCCCTTGGTAAAGAAGAAACCCTTTCTACTATCCAGCTTGACTTCTTGCTTCCAGAGCGCTTCGACCTTAAATACATCGGAGCTGATGGTGAAGAACACCGTCCAGTTATGATCCACCGTGGGGTTATCTCAACTATGGAACGCTTCACTGCTATCTTGATTGAGAACTACAAGGGTGCCTTCCCAACATGGCTTGCACCACACCAAGTAACCCTCATCCCAGTTTCTAACGAGAAACACGTAGACTACGCATGGGAAGTAGCTAAGAAACTCCGTGACCATGGTGTCCGTGCTGATGTAGATGAGCGCAATGAAAAAATGCAATTCAAGATCCGTGCTTCACAAACCAGCAAAATTCCTTACCAATTAATCGTTGGAGACAAGGAAATGGAAGACGGAACAGTCAACGTTCGTCGTTATGGTCAAAAAGAAACACAAACTGTCTCAGTTGATGACTTTGTTCAAGCTATCCTAGCTGATATCGCCAACAAATCACGCGTTGAGAAATAAGAGATAAAACCTGGGATAAAATCCTAGCTACCTAAAAAGCAACAACTATTTCAGCTGTTGCTTTTTATATTTTATTTAATCTTAGCTAGTAGTGATTGGTAAAACAACAACAAATGATATCCTCCCAAGATTTGCTTTCATGAGTTGGATAAGGTCAATATCCTCAATCCTTGTCTGCTTCATTTTCTTTTACGAGATCTTTTTGTGAATCCTTTTCAGAGAGTTTTTGATCGATATACTTGTTAATGGTTTCATAAAATTCCTTGGTCGTATTACTGTCTAATTTTGTCGAATTATGAACTTGATTGACTTTCAATTGAACAGATTGAATACCGTAAGAGGCTTGTTTTTGGTGGAGCGTTTCTAATTCTTCTTCTGAAATCGGATCTCCAACAACCGTCAAGACCAATTCATTGTTCCTTGACTTGTAGACTTGATTAATGACCGTATGATTGGCGAACTCTTTTCCTACAAACTGTTTGATTCCTTCTTTTCGCGCTTGATCTATCGTCAGAGTGACTGCTGAATAACTAGCTGGAAGAATCAATAATACAATCAAGGAGATCAAGCCAATTCTCATTTTAATATTTAGCTCTTTAAATGAACTTAAGGGAGATTTTCTCATCAAAATTCTTGTTCCAATAATGTTGGCTAGCATGATAAAGACACAGTTGATCAAGAAAAGATAGAGAGCCCCAAATAAAAATCGTACATTTCCGTTAGCTAAACCATATCCTGCAGTACAGATAGGTGGCATCAGAGCTGTTGCAATGGCTACTCCTGGCACGATATTGTTTGCTTCTTTTTTCCTTGACCCAATTACACCTGCTATCCCACCAGCAATAGCAATGAGAACATCCCAAATGGTTGGAGAGGTTCGTGCAATCAACTCGCTACTTGCATAAGATAAGGGGGAAATCCAGAAATACAAAGTCGAGACAAGCAAACTGACCAATATTTGAGTAAATAAAACCTCTAAAGATTGCTTGATTAAACGCGTATCAAAAATAGCTAAACCAAATCCGAGTCCAACAATCGATGTCATAAGAGGGGAAATCAGCATGGCTCCAATAATGACAGCTGTTGAATTCATATTTAAACCTATAGAGGCAATAAAAATCGCACACATCAAAATCACTGTATCTCTTAATCGAACATGAAGATCATCATATAATTTCTCACGGTATTCCCGTGTTGAATAATTGGCAGTCATTTGTCCTCTCCTCTTTCCTTATTTAAATCGGTATAATAATTAATAATAACAGCTGATAAACAGCCAAAAAATATGAGCCCATAAATCGTCAAGAAGACACTGGTAATCCTTCCAATCAAGGTCACAGCTAGGAGATCCCCGTAGCCGACAGTCGTCGAAGTCACAAAAGCATACCAAAGACCGTCTCCGTAATTTGTGATAGCAGGTTCAACTAGGAAAAGCACGCCTCCTGACCCAAAAACAAAGGTCACAAAACTCAGAGCAAACCGAGTAAAACCCGTAACCTGTATAATATGCCATAACATTTTTAAACGTCTCATTTGTTCTCCTTATTCATACTAGCTCCTGACCGAGCCGTTTTTTCCAATAATCAAAGTGAAGATAGGACATGATCTCCATCAGAGAAAGATAGACAAACTGATAGATCTGATTTAAGCTGATTATCAACTGATATTGTTTGAAAAATGACTGGAAGAAAGACCAGATATGACTGTCTTGAATCAGTCCCTTCTTAACATCAGACAGGATATTAGCTAAAGCTCCCAAGGACTGAAACGGTAAATCCTTGACATTTATATAGATCCGGTCCACCACATCATTCAGACTGGTATCTTGGATGGCATGAAATTCTCCAAAGAGAACTCCTGCCGCTCCAAGAGTAGAAACAAATTCCACCAAATAATTTCTGAGGAAATTTTCTCAACCTTTTCCCATAATGTGTTTAGTGCCATCCATAACGATCCCAACCAGAAAAAGGAAAGAAAACAAGCAAAGAAATTTTGCCGTAAATCCCAAAAAGCTTCAAGACTTGGTGTTGTTGGTTTTTCTAACTCTAAAATCAAGATGGTCATAATAATTGCTAGAACAGCATCTGTCAATACAATTAATCTGTCTTTCTTCATCGGATTGCATCCCCTTTCTTTTTTGTAACATTCTATCTTATCGCATAATATTGGATATTCTTTCATAATCCGACTACAAACAAAAATAAACCAAAAAGTCTGTCCCTATTATGCTATATTTAACTCTAGAAGTATTCATCCATCTAATTAATAAGTATATCATATTTCACAATAAATGAATACTATCAAAGATTCATCCCCTTTCACTTCATCATTTAGTGTTGCTTAGATTTATCAAAAACAACCAAATTTGTATTAATTTCAAGTATCACCTAGTTACAAAAATTTGGGGTGAACAGAAAAAGCATCCCGTATTTTTGATACGAAATGCTTTCAATAAGTTTAAATAAGTTTTAACGTTTACTAAATTGTGATGCTTTACGAGCTTTTTTCAAGCCTGGTTTGGAAAGTATGAATTTCAGTTGGACTAAAAACAGCGTAATATCAAGACTTTTCTCCGCTTTTATAAAAGCGTTTTTCCAATCAAATTCAACTAATTTTATCTAAATGGTGTGGATTTTACCCCCAAAATTACAGAGAATGGAGCTGATAAACACTAAACGTTCACACCATTAGTTAAATGATTTTTTTCATCATTTTTCTTAGATGATAGAACTTCTAATTTATTTCTTATTCAAGCAAAAACAACCTGCTATAAGTAAGAAAGAGGAAGATACAAGAAAAACACGGCGTAAAAACCGATTCAGTTCATTGTCCTCAATCCTTGTCTGCTTCATTTTCTTTTACGAGATCGTTTTGTGAATCTTTTTCAGAGAGTTTTTGATCAATATACTTGTCAATGTTTTCATAAAATTCCTTGGTCGCTTCACTATCTAATGTTGGCGAGTTCTGAACTTGATTCACTTTCAATTGAACAGATTGAATACCGTAAGAGGCTTGTTTTTGGTGGAGTGTTTCTAATTCTTCTTCTGAAATCGGATCTCCAACAACCGTCAAGACTAATTCATTGCTACTTGACTTGTAGACTTGATTAATGACCGTATGATTGGCGAACTCATTTTCTACAAACTGTTTGATCCCTTCTTTTCGCGCTTGATCCATCGTCAGAGTGACTGCTGAATAGCTGGCTGGAAGGACCAATAATACAATCAAGGATATCAACCCAATTTTCATTTTAATGTTTAGCTCATTAAATGAACTTAAGGGAGATTTTCTCATAAAAATTCTTGTTCCAACAATGTTGATTAGCATGATAAAGACACAGTTGATCAAGAAAAGATAAAGAGCCCCAAATAAAAATCGTACATTTCCATTAGCTAAACCATATCCTGCAGTGCAGATAGGTGGCATCAGAGCTGTTGCAATGGCTACTCCTGGTACGATATTGTTTGCTTCTTTTTTCCTTGAACCAATGAAACCTGCTATCCCACCCGCGATAGCAATGAGAACATCCCAAATGGTTGGAGAGGTTCGTGCAATCAACTCGCTACTTGCATAAGATAAGGGAGAAATCCAGAAATACAAAGTCGAGACAAGCAAACTGACCAATATTTGAGTAAATAAAACCTCTAAAGATTGCTTGATTAAACGCGTATCAAAAATAGCTAAACCAAATCCGAGTCCAACAATCGATGTCATAAGAGGGGAAATCAGCATGGCTCCAATAATGACAGCCGTTGAATTCATATTTAGGCCGATAGAGGCAATAAAAATCGCACACATCAAAATCACTGTATCTCTTAATCGGACATGAAGATCATCATATAATTTCTCACGGTATTCACGTGTTGAATAGTTTCCGGTCATTGGTTACTCCTTTTATTTCATATAATCTTGTTTCTGCATGGATGATGGTAGAGATACTTCTGTCCAATCTTACATATTTTTCTTCTCACCTGTTATTCTTTTGAAAATTATCCTTTAAGTATCCGTTAGTCCATCCTTAACATTATATCAAAAATTTTACAGTCTTTCCCCGAAGAAATCTATCAATTGAACAGATGGAGAAACTTATCGTCAACCTCATGGTAGCATCGACTACTTCAATGACCTCTAGAACAAAACTAAGCATATGATAAGCAAAGGCCAATGGAGAAATGCAAAAATTACAGGAAGGAAGCAAACTGTCAAGATTTGCTTGTTATTGGTTTGCTTAATCTGCTTTTGATCTAGACCTACCTTTTCGTTCGTGGTCTTCATATCCCTCAGAGATTTGTTTATAGTAGATAAAATAATTTACTCAGATATACAGTTAAAGATAAAAAGCCCAGTTGTCTTATCCTGGGCTCTTATCTATCATACTCACTCAATTATCAAATTCATATCGGAAAACTTAATTCTTACTATCGTTCCTTTTCCGACCTCAGACTCGATACGAATCTGGTGCCCCAGTTCTTCAGAAATTTTCTTAGATAGATAGAGGCCAAGTCCAGATGACTGCTGGGTTAGGCGTCCATTATATCCTGAGAAACCACGTTCAAAGACTCGGAGGACATCACTGTTTTTTATCCCGATTCCCGTATCCTTGATACAGAGTTCCTGGCCTTCCATATAAATCTCCAGACCACCTTCCTTGGTGTACTTGAGACTATTTGAGATAATTTGTTCAATGACCACTAGTAGCCACTTCTTATCCGTCACGATTTCTTTATCAAGGTCATGTAGATTGACATTTAGGCCTTTTTGAATAAAGAAAAGAGCATATTTACGAATTATTTCCTTGACCAAATCATCAATTTGAACCTGCTTTAAGACCAAATCATCATGAAAACTTTCTAAACGCAGGTATTGTAAAACTAGATTGGTATAGGAGTCAATCTTGAAAATTTCCTGTTCTAATTGCTGCTTCAGTTGGCGGTCAGCTACTTCTGCAACTAAGAGTTGACTGGCTGCAATGGGGGTCTTAATCTGATGGACCCACAAGGTATAGTAATCCAGCAAATCCGTCAGTTTTCTTTCTGCGTCTGACCTCTGCTGATAGAGTTCCATCTCACGCGCTTCTAATTTTTCTGCTAAAGCTCTTTCCAAAGGAGACTTGGCTTCCCTCTCCCCATAGAGAATTTCCTGACGATAGACCTGCATTTCCACCAATATGTCCCAAGTGAAAAATAAGATGGTTACAAAGCAACACAAGAGGAAAAAATAGAGAAAGTAAATTCCTAAACTGGCAAATAAAAACTGAAAAAGTAAGAGCAGAAACGTCAAAGAAATCAGATAGACAAACAGACGACTACGGGAGCGCAAATAATCTAGAAAAAATTGTTTCCAATCAAGCATGCTTTAATCCGTACCCTATTCCTTTCTTGGTCTCGATAAATCCAATCAAGCCCTGCTCTTCCAACTTTTTACGCAAACGAGCCACATTGACAGAGAGAGTATTATCATCAATGAAAAAGTCACTGTTCCAAAGTTCTCGCATCAGGTCGTCACGCGCTACGATATTACCCGCATGCTCAAACAAAACGCGTAAAATCTGGAATTCATTCTTGGTCAAATTCAAGACTTGCCCTTGATAATGTAAATCCATGGATTTGGTATTGAGGATAACACCAGCGTATTCCAGTAAACTCTCGTCACGCCCAAACTCATAGGAACGGCGCAACAAGCCCTGAACCTTGGCTAAAAGAACCTGCTGGTCAAAAGGTTTGGTCACAAAGTCATCCGCCCCCATGTTGATTGCCATGACGATATCCATAGCCTGGTCTCTCGAAGACAGAAACATGATGGGGACCTTGGAAATCTTGCGAATTTCCTGACACCAGTGATAGCCATTAAACAAGGGCAGTCCAATATCCATGAGGACCAGATGAGGCTCCGACTGGACAAAAAGACTCAAAACTTCCATAAAGTCTTCTACCAGCACCACTTCAAATCCCCATTCAGAGAGCATTTTCCCGACCTGTTGACGAATAACCTGATCATCTTCTACTAATAAAATCTTGTGCATGCGCCCCTCCTTTTCTATTATTATAACAGATTTTTCCATGCTAGAAGGTCTGAAACTGAATTTGAAATAGCTTGTTTTTAGCCAACAAAGCAAGACAATCCTACTAGCTAATTTGAGGGAAATTTGATAAGATAAATAAAAAGAAAGGAGCTATTATGGCCAATATTTTTGATTATCTGAAAGATGTCGCACACGATTCCTTTTACGACCTTCCTTTGAATGAATTAGACATTCTAGCCTTAACAGAAATCACCTACCTCTCCTTTGATAATCTGGTCTCCACAGCTCCTCAGCGACTTTTAGACCTGGCACCTCAGGTTCCAAGAGAACCTAACATGTTGACCAGTAAAAATCGCCTCCAGTTATTGGATGAATTAGCTCGACACAAACGCTTCAAAAATTGCAAGCTCTCCCATTTTATCAACGACATCGACCCTGAGCTGCAAAAGCAATTTGCGGCTATGACCTACCGCCTCACTCTCGATACCTATCTGATTGTCTTTCGTGGGACAGATGACAGTATCATTGGCTGGAAGGAAGATTTTCACCTGACTTATATGAAGGAAATTCCTGCTCAAAAGCACGCTCTTCGCTATTTAAAGAACTTTTTTGCCCTCCATCCTAATCAAAAGGTCATTCTGGCTGGGCATTCCAAGGGAGGAAATCTAGCCATCTATGCTGCTAGTCAAATTGAGCAAAACTTGCAAGATCAGATTACAGCAGTTTATACCTTTGATGCGCCTGGTCTCCACAAAGAACTGACACAAACCGAGGGCTATCAAAGGATAATGGATAGAACAGAGGTCTTCATCCCACAAGGGTCTATTATCGGTATGATGATGGAAATCCCTAACCACCAAATCATCGTGCACAGTACTGCCTTGGGTGGTATCGCCCAGCACGATACCTTTAGTTGGCAGATTGAGGACAAGCGCTTCGTCCAACTGGATAAGACCAACAGTGATAGCCAACAAGTCGACACAACCTTCAAGGAGTGGGTGGCCACAGTCCCTGATGAAGAACTCCAGCTCTACTTCGACCTCTTCTTTGGCACCATTCTAGATGCTGGGATTAGCTCCATCAATGACCTGTCTTCCTTAAAGGCGCTTGAACACATTCGTCATCTCTTCGTCCAAGCTCAATCCCTCACTCCAGAAGAAAGGGAAACCATGGGACGCCTCACCCAATTATTAATTGATACCCGTTACCAAGCCTGGAAAAATAGATAATCCACATAAAAAACTCCAAGCAGGCAGATCCTGCTAACTCATGACAGAAAAAGAAGTTTAGCCTATAATGAAGGCGAACAATACCAAACCGTGGTGTTTAATA